>NZ_CP151792.1:2443067-2748450 GCF_038446525.1 Methanolobus sp. ZRKC5 | reverse complement strand
GAAGAAAAGAATGCACTTGGCACAAAATCCGTAATTCTTGCATGTGCAATTGCTTTATTTTTTGCAATATCCGGAGAAATGATACTGGATTTCTTCGGAATAAGTATTGACGCACTAAGAGTAGCTGGTGGAATACTACTTTTCACTGTGGCTTTTGATATGATACTTGCAAAGGTTTCCCGTGAAAGCATAACAGATACAGAAATTGACAAATCGATGGACCGCAGTGATATATGGATATTCCCTATCGCCCTTCCACTTTTAACAGGCCCGGGCACTATCACAACCGTTATTGTCCTCATGGGAAGTGCAGCTTCATTATTGCAAAACATTGCAGTTACGATTGCAATATTGCTAACCTTTGCAATTACATTAGTATTGTTCCGTTTTTCCAGAAGAGTTTATAAATTCCTCGGATATACCGGAATGCTGGTTTTCACCAGGCTGATGGGACTTTTACTGGCAGCAATGGCTGTGAATTTCATCGCCCTTGGAATCTGGAATATTTATACATCATTTCAGTGATATCTGTTTTTAGCTCTGTGAAAGTCTAACAATAACAATGATTTTATCCAATTGATTCATAAATCTAATAGAGTGTGGATAATAAACTGGTAGCTCTGACTCAATAAGCATCTTCTGTAAACACTTTATTTAGGAAGGAACCTAACAATTTCATCAAGGTCATCTCCACAATTGCAACATTTCTTTGCGTTTTCTTTTTTTTGGTAGACTTCCTCATTCAACCCTTACGACTATCCCCCTGAGGAGGCGACCTAGTATATCTGAACCTGTTATGATCATCTTTTCAGGGTCTTCCCTGTTCCAGTAAAGTATCAGATCGTTATCTATAACGTCATCCTCTGAATCTTCCGGATATACTTTTAACTTATGGAGTACATCACCAATTTGTTCATTGGAATCACTTACAATTATAGGGTGGTGGCAGTATCGGTACGGATTGAACTCCGGTTTTCTGTATATCGCGTCCCTCAGAAAAGAACCGGAGTCAATCGCCATCACAGGCCTATCGGTTTCATCCAAAACTATAACCCATTTCTTTGAACTCGACGCGATTTTTTTCAGCAATTCTTCGAACTCTGGTCCATCAGATGATGGAAATATGACAAGACCATTAAAAGTAGGCAGGGAAATTATACTGGAAGGATCCACTACAGAACCTTCCTGCTTGATTTTAAGATCATCTATGGATAAGAAATTCAAAGCTCCAAGCCCTTCAAGGCGATCGATGTCACTACTTTCTGAAATAATATGTTTCCTGAGCATTATCCTGAGTGAACGCTCTTTGAAGAACTCCATTTTTTCTTTTCCAAGCCACTTATCCAGAACCATAGAGGATGGCTTTGAAACAGGGTACAACAACAGTACATAAAATTTGATAAGTGGGGATAATGTAGACCCAAGTCTTAAGGAATTTCTTGTGAAATAAGCCTGTGGAGCTATCTCACCAAAAATTGTGATGAGAACTGTAGATAAAATAAAAGCTGAGGTGCCAGCCATTACCGAATCCGTCAGCAATGTCAGAAGAACATTGATGCCGACATTACCCCATAATAAAGTAGAGAGCAGCAGGTGAGAATTACGCCTTAGTTCCAGTACTTTTTTTGCATCCTCATTCTTAGCTTCTGTCTCTATCTCAAGACGAAGTCGACTCAGACCGAACAGACCTATTGTCAGACCGGAAAATATGCCAGATTGAATCAGGCAAAGAACTATTAAAAACCATATTATTATGTCATTCATTATTATTCCGCTAAGGTGTTATTTTAACCCTCAGGTCTTGATATGAATATAAGAGTAGTAAAACCTTTCTGAAAAAAATACTGTTTTGCCTTTATTGTTAAGTGCAATGTTCTATGACCTGTGAAATTCAGTTTCAAATGGCACATAATATTTTATTCGGGAACTCTTCTCAGATATTTTCATATATAATCGAGGCTCTATTTAAGATGGAGATATTTAAGGGAGAAGGGAATGATGCTGGAAAGCAAATGCATAATAATAGCTGGCGAAGAAGCTGGACCAAAATCCAATAAGATGGGGGGCATATGGAATGTTATTGATGCCGAAGCAAAGAATCTTGCCAATCTGATAGGCAAAGGTATCATCGATGAAAAAACAGCACCCAGTATAATTGTTGCTGGTCCTTATTATGGTCACAGCGGTTCAGACTGGAACAAAGGACTGAATCGAATCACTGATATGAGCGGTCTTGAAGAAATGGAAGATGAAGGTGAGATCTTCGAAACCATTGAAGAGATAAAAAAGAAAGGTATCGATGTTTTTGCCGGAACTGAACAGGTAAATGGTGTGAAAATAATTCACCTTATGTTCAGGACAAATGATTTTTGCAGGGTCAGCACAGAATACAAAGGACAGGAAATGTGCCTTGCCAATTTCATCAAATCAGAAGCATATGACTTTATTAACCTGGATTCCATGGCATATGAGAACCTGGACAACGGCATGGAGTATACCCATTACCTAAACCTTTCATACGCAATTTCTGAATTTGTAAAAACACTTGTAACACTCCGTGAAAAAAGCGCAGAAGAGTATGAGGACAAAGCAATATCTGAATTTGCAGCATCCCTCATGCCAGCTGTCCATGTTTCACTCCACTGTCACGAATTCGGTGTCTTCTATACCCTTGCCCGCCTCAAGAAACTTGGAATAAGTGTCAATACTGTCGCAACATACCATGCAACACTTCCAGGCAGGTCATCGGGACATCGTTCAATTCAGAAAATAAGGGAGAATGACAGCTCATGGGATAGCGGAGTTCCAGTCAATTTCACAAAGCTCGAATCCCTATCAGCATACTCCGACGTTGTAACTGCAGTCGGAGATTCGACACGTAAGGAAATAAAACTTTTCTATGGCATAGATTCAATAGTTGTCCGCAATGGAATAGACAGCGACAGCGAAGAGATAGACTGGGATAAAAAGACAGCCTGCAGGAAAAAAATACAGGAATTCCTTTCTGAAAAGATATACAATGTATATGACAGCAAGATGATACCAGCTGACAGGATAATACCGATTTTTTCAATATCCCGTATCGAGATCGAGAATAAAGGGTATCCGGATCTGCTTGATTCCCTTGTAATACTGGACAGGATGGTTAAAGTTGAGATCGATGCCGGCCATCTTGACGAGAACTATCGTGTGGTCTGTTTCATTGTTGCTGCCCATGGACCAAAGACAAATCCGCCTGAGAACTTCCCCATAAACCTCCCTGAAGAAGTACTGGTTGGAGAAGAAATTCGTCTCCAGCAGATGATCAAGGCCAGAGGCCTGGAATGCTCTAAAATACCTGATGGGAGTCGGCATGTTACTGCAGTATTGTACCCGCAGTGGATATCCGACAATGACGGTGGGCTGAACCTGAGACCTGATGAGTTCATGGCAGGATGTATTGCCGGTGTTTTCCCTTCAAAATATGAGCCTTTTCTGCTTACAGGACTTGAAGCGGGAAAAGAAGCAACCCCAAGCATTGTTAGTAAAATATGCGGATTCAGTGATGCACTCACGACCTTAAAAAGACTGGTAATGGGAATGGGAGGAGTGATCGTTGTGGACAATATCAATCTTCCGTACCTCGAATCAATTGCGGATTACGCCCTTGTCATGGACTATTTCATTGACACATATACAGATGATAAGGTAAAATATAATCTCCTTTGTCAGGAAGCAAATCTACTTGCGAAAGACATGAACTGGGAAGAACCCATCAAAACATACTATGAGCTTCTCACAGGAACGAGGATGGAATAAAAATGTCGGAAATTCGTAAACACTATTTCCTTGATGAGTATTGCATAATAGCATCTGGTAGGAGTAAGAGACCATCTGCACCAAAAGCCTGTGGTGAGGAAATAAAATCTGATAGCTGTGTTTTTTGTAACGGCCATGAGGATAAGACCCCACCTGCAAATGCTGTTTACAAAAATGCCGAGGTACTCAAAGATACGGATGAACGACGCATTACAGACTGGGACGTAAGATGTATTCCTAACCTCTACCCTGCACTATCCCCTGATGCTCCTGAATTCGATAATGCTTCATTTGAAGTCAAAACTGGGTACGGATTCCATGAAGTAATTATCGAGAACCCCCTTCATGAAAGCAGAATGCATCTTTTTTCAGACGAAGAGATGCTTCTTCTGATGAAGGTGTACAGGGATAGGGTGATGCACTATCAATCACAGGAAGGGATCAAATACGTTTCATTATTCAAGAACTGGGGGAAAAAAGCAGGTGCATCTCTGGAACATACCCATACACAACTAATAGCCGTCCCCATAATACCCCCCACCATCACGAAAGAAAGAAAGGCAATGGAAGAACTGGAAAACTGCCCTTACTGTAAGATCGTGGAAAAGGAAACTGGAAAAGAAAGAAAGGTATATGAAAATGCTGATTTCATCCTGATAGCGCCATATTTTTCCAGAGTGCCTTATGAGACGTGGATACTTCCAAAAAAGCATGTGAATCATATATCAGCCTTTAGTGATGAAATGCTCCTGAGCCTTGGAGACTGCATCAGGACAGCAGTTTCATTTCTGGACAGGACAATACCTGAACTGGCATACAATTACATGTTCTTCCAGATAGAACATGACCTGAGTTACCATTTCAACATCCGTATAGCACCGGTAACGTCAATTGAAGCTGGTTTTGAGAAGAACACGGAAATATACATCAATTCAATGCCTCCGGAAATAGCTGTTGAATACCTGCTGGAGAAAGCATAGGAACACATGTCAGAAGAAGTGATCCAATGAAAGAAAAAATGCGAATAGCTATGTTCTCATGGGAAAGCCTTAATGCCGTGAAAGTTGGAGGACTGGCCCCTCATGTGACCGAGTTATCAGAAGCTCTGGCATTGATGGGACATGACATCCATATATTCACCCGAAACAAAGACATGCTCCCCTATGAGATAATCAATGATGTGCATTATCACCGTGTGTACCACGCTCTTGAAGGTGGCATAATACAACAGATGAACAGCATGTGTGATGCCATGTATACAGCTTTTGTTGATGCCTCTGAAACTTTTGGCGATTTTGACCTGACACACGTGCATGACTGGCATCCTGTGAACTTGGTATGCAGATTGAAAGAGGAATATAATATTCCTTTTGTGATCACCTATCACAGCACAGAATGGGGAAGAAACGGGAATCAACATGTCAACTGGTGGGAAGCCATGGAGATCAGTCACCGCGAATGGCAAGGTGGATATGAATCATCCCTTGTAATAGCCACATCCACTATTTTCAAAAATGAGATACAGCACCTTTATCAAATACCTGATGAAAAGATATCAATTGTACCTAACGGAATACACGAAAATAAGATGCAAATGGATGTGGACCCTGGCAAGGTCAAATCAGAATATGGAATACACCCATACGCCCCTGTTATCCTTTTCGTGGGAAGGATGAATTACCAGAAAGGACCTGACCTTTTAATACAGGCCATCCCTGAGGTACTTGCAAGCAGATGGGATGCAAAGTTTGTCATTATAGGTGAAGGAGAGATGAGACCAGAGTGTGAAGGGATAGCATCTGAACTGAACATTCATGACAGTTGCCACTTTTTAGGTTATGTTGATGAATCCGTTAAGAAAAAATGGATGAATGCCTGCAACCTCATCTGTGTTCCAAGCCGCAATGAACCATTTGGTATAATCCTGCTTGAAGCATGGGATGTAAGTAAGAATATCGTTGCAACAAATGCGATATCGCTTATAGATAACTTCAAGGATGGAGTCATAGTCTACCAGAAACCTGAATCCATTGCGTGGGGAATCAAGCATGTGTTTGACAATTATACTGATGACCAGCTTGGAAAAGAAGGCAAGAAGCTGATTGGTACCAAATATAACTGGAACAATATAGCTGAAATGACTGTGAAAGTATACAGCAACATGATCATGTAAGTGTACTTTCAAAAATCAATTTCCAGCCTTTTTTGGAATAAAAAGAACAAAAGAGAGTGGCATGAATGGGAAAGTTGGTAAACAGGGTTTCAAAGAAAATTGGATTGGCACCAGGCTCCTTGGTTCACATTGGTGAAGAAAGAACTGAGAAACCAAAGATAACCATAATAGATTACGACAAGGATACTTATCAGGAAAAAGTAGTTGAAAGTGTAGAGGAATGTTTTCCTTTTAAGGATCATCCAACTGTTTCGTGGATAAACGTTGATGGCATCCATCAGGTGGATATCATTGAAAAGCTGGGCACTCACTTTGGCCTGCATCCACTTGTTATGGAGGATATCGTCCATACAAGCCAGAGACCAAGGATGGAAGATTACGATTCCTACATATATGTCGTCCTTAAAATGCTCTGGTTTGCAGATGGTGATACAGATGTGAAGACCGAGCAGGTAAGCATTATACTTGGTCAGAATTATGTTATGTCCTTCCAGGAGGTCGAGGGCGATACTTTTAAGTTCGTAAGAGAACGACTTCGAAATACCAAAGGCAGAATACGCACCATGGGTTCTGACTACTTGGCCTACACAATTCTTGATTCCATAGTTGACAATTACTTCATAATAATTGAAAGATTTGGAGAAGTAATTGAGGAACTGGAAGAGGAACTGATAGAGAACCCATCCCCTGAAATCCTCCAACGTATTCATGACCTCAAGAAAGAGATGATATACCTTCGCAAGTCCGTATGGCCACTTCGTGAAGTGATCAGCGGTCTTGAAAGAACGGAATCATCCCTGTTTCAGAATTCGACCTTCGCGTTCCTTAGAGATGTTTACGACCACACGATACAGGTGGCAGATGCGATTGAAACATATCGGGATGTACTCTCGGGAATACTGGACGTATACCTTTCAAGTGTAAGCAATAAGATGAATGAAGTAATGAAGACACTTACTATTATAGCAACTATCTTTATACCGCTTACCTTCGTCGCCGGTATGTACGGAATGAATTTTACCAATATGCCTGAGCTTGGATGGAAATGGGGATATCCTGCCGTATGGACCATCAATATATTGATATTCTTAGCTATGTACATGTACTTCCGTAAAAAGAACTGGTTATAATCAGAAAAAGGATGCAGATATAAAATGTTCGATACATACCATCCACCATTCACTGTGGAAGTTGAAGATACTGTAATTACAGTTGAAAAACAAGGAAACAACCTGATCTATAGACGTATGTTCGAGGGAGAAGAGGAAACAGAACTCGTGTTGCTTAATAATGACGGTGACATCCTCATAAATCCTATTGAACCTGTTAATCTGCCAAACAAACTCACATCGTCCCTGCTTATAGATTTTAAACGTCCCGCCCTGATACGTCCAGGTGACAGGAAAAAAATATACCTGACTTTCCCCGTGGAGATCGGAGTATTCGTTTCAGATAAGGCGGGAAACTATGAAGTTATTGATATTTTTACATTTTCCAGGGTCAAATTCACACTTTATGGAAGCCACAATGCTGGACTCATCTGCCGGCACTGGGAAAGTGATGTATTCACCAAGATGCCGGAAACAAATGTACTTCATGAAGGCTACATAGAACTTGAGATAATCAATGATTCCAACCATCTGATGGAGGTAACAAAAGCCGTATTCAATGCCTATGGAATGAAAATCTACTATGGCAAAAAGAGAATTGTTATGAATGCTTCCATGAGAATCATAAATAAACTCCTGGCTGAAACTGATTTCAGTACAAATCCAACGACCTCAAGATTCAAAAGGTCAATGGAGCTTTATACCTCACGCAAGCTCATGATCAGCGGAACCAAAGGAATTATGGAGTTCGGGCTATGAGCAACAGCACTATTTCGCAGCACATCTCCGTGCCGTATGATCCTTTCCTGCAGGTTATCACAGTCATAGCCATACTTTTTTTTGCCATTGTGATAGGGAAGGGTATAACAATATACCTGCAAAGGACACTTAAAGACAAGATGGACAAAGAGCACCTCAATATTCTGCTCAAGATCATCTACTACGGAATAATAGTTATTTCAATAGTAGGATTCATTTTTCCTTTACTCGACATTGATACTTCCGGCCTGCTTGTTGCCGGTGGTGTTGTGGGTATAGTCATCGGTTTTGCCAGTCAGAGCATAATGGGTAACTTTATATCCGGCATTTTTTTGATGATCGAACGTCCTATAAAGATAGGAGATCAGGTAAACATCGATAACAAGTTAGGGTATGTTGAAGATATAAAAATAATATCAACTATAATCCGCACATTTGACGGACTCTATGTAAGATTGCCTAATGAGACTGTTTTTACCACCAGCATCACAAACTATGTTGCAAACCTTGCAAGAAGATTCGAATACGTTGTAGGTATCCGCTACAATGACGATGCCGATGAAGCTATAGAGATAATCAAGAATCTCATTGAACAGGAACCTTATGCACTGGTCCACCCTTCCCCGAGCGTATTTGTAGATACCCTTGGAGATAACGCAGTCAACATATCAGTGAGAATATGGGCTCCTGCAACTGAATGGTATGATCTGAGAACAAAACTGCTCTGGATAATTAAAAAGACACTCGAGGAGAATGGAATAGAGATAGCCTTCCCACAGAGAACTGTCTGGTTTGCCAGCGATCTTAATACAAGGAATATCCGCACGAACTACGTGGAAAATGGAATGGGTACCGATATCAACCCGGGAATGGATGAAACATGAAAGCCGTATGCGTTTGTTTTGAGGTACATCTGCCCTTGCCCCTTCGCTGGTACTGGCCACGGGAAGGGTATAGTGAAGCCCATATTGAAAAATACTTTGACATGGAAAAGGCATTCCATAATTTCACAAAGCTTGCAGATAATGTGGAAACACTTAACGACACTCTGTCAGAATCCATAGAAAATGGAGGAAAATATACCCTTGACGTGTCCGGTGTTTTCCTTGAACAATGCAAATGGGCACCTGAAATAATTGATGGTTTCAGGAAACTGAACCCGGAAAAAGTATCTTTTGCCGCTTCACCGTATTATCACTCAGTAAGTTCAATGTTCCCTGATATGAAAGAATTCAGGGAACAGGTCGAAATGGACATAAAAACGATAAAGGAGCTTTTTGGCAGGGAAACAAAGACATTCGTGAACACCGAACTTCTTTTTGAACGAAGGGCAACAAAAATCCTCAAAGAGCTGGGATTCAACTGCTTCATATCAGAAGGTTCCCACAACATCATGAACGGCTACGACCCCACACATGTTTACAGCAATCATGTACCCACACTCCTTCGGCACATAAACCTGAGTGAAGATCTGGAAATCAAATTCTCTGATATGTCATGGCCCGGATATCCACTGATAGCCGACAAGTTCGCATCATGGATAGCAAACATGGATGGTGATGTGATAACCCTGTACATAAAATATGATGCCATCAACACTCACCTGAAGAAAAATAATGAAATACTTAAGTTCCTGAAGGATATCCCCTTGTGTCTTAAAAAACATGGGATAAAAATGCTTTTGCCTGAAGAAGCTGTGGATATGTTCAAAATGACCGAGTTGCCATCCCTCGATTCAAAAACAACAGCACGCTATGGCATGCATAACCTTCTGGGAAACCATGCGCAACACCTCTTCATGCATGAGCTTGTAGACATAGGAGAACAGCTCAAAACTGTGAAGGATCTGGAAAAGAAAAAGGAGCTGCTCAGGATATACCGCTATCTTCAACAAAGCGAGATATTCCTGGAGATGAACTCGGAAGAAAGACGCCTTGGGTATGAAAGAGCAGTGAACGATCTATCGATACTTTCGGATATCGAACGTGCAGTACTGGAGGCAGGAGAATGAATTCTATTTGCCCTTTCTTTCAAGTTCACCAACCATACAGGCTCAGATGGTTCTGGCCTGATAGTAAACAGGGTTTTGACAGGTATTTTGATAAAGCTGTGAACAAGGAGATATTCCATAAGGTTGCAGGTAAATGTTATCTTCCTGCAAACAAGACCTTGCTTGAACTTGTGGATGAGACTGACGGTTATTTCAGGGCTAGCATGTCTGTTACAGGCACCCTGCTTGAGCAGTGTCAGGAGTGGGGAGAGGATGTGCTCGATTCTTTCCGATATCTTGCAGAAACTGGTTGCGTGGAATTTTTGGATGAGACATGTTACCATTCTCTTGCTTCACTTTTTGAATCAAAGGAAGAGTTCGTTGATGAGGTGAAAGAACACCGTGACCTCATGTCTGAATTGCTTGGTGTCACCCCACGCATATTCAGGAATACCGAAATGCTGTACAATAACAGTGTGGCCCATTTTGCGAAGGAAATGGGTTACCATGCAATATTAACAGAGGGTATTGAACGTATTATGGATGGCAGGTCTCCTGACCATGTATACAAAGCAAAAGGTGCTGACATATCGGTTCTGCTTCGTAATTATAAATTAAGTGATGATATAGGATATCGTTTTTCATCCAGATGGTGGGAAGAATATCCGCTTACTGCCACTAAATGGGCAGACTGGGTATCCCGGAAAAGCGGGGAAACCATGAACATATTCATGGATTACGAGACATTCGGTGAGCATCAGTGGAAAGATACAGGGATCTTTGATTTTCTCAAGGCACTGCCTGGTGAGGTGAGGGACAGAGGAATGCGTTTCCTTACACCATCGCAGACAATTGATGCCTACAAACCTGCCGGTGAGATAGATGTTGGTGATTTCTCCACCATATCATGGGCAGATGTAGAACGAGACACCAGTGCATGGCTTGGAAATGACATGCAAAGACGCTGTTTCGAAGAAATGAAATTACTTGAGAAATACGTTAAAAGGACAGAGGATGCAGAACTAATTAAAATATGGAAACACCTGCTGACATCAGACCATTATTATTACATGAGTACAAAATGGCTTGGAGACGGGGATGTACATTCATATTTCAGCATACATGACAGTCCATATGATGCAGCGGTTAACTTCATGGCAGCACTGATGGATTTTAAGTCGCATGTGTTCAGAATACTGACAGAAACAGAATAATAATAATATATTGCATGAGGCCATATTATTTATCGGGAGTGTTGTGCATGGTAAGAGATCTTTACATGTTCTCTAAGATTGATAAAGAAGCAGAAGTAGTCTGGTTCAAAGTCACATACGAGAACACAGTGCATTCTGAAGCGGACATAACATCTTTTTTTGCAGATAATGAACTTGACATCAGATTTGCATATCTTGATAGCTCGGAAGACCCGACCAAAGGCAAGTACGTTATGTTCACTGAAGTTGAAAAGGGCATGGATATCAAAAGTATTGCAGATGAACTTGGAAAAATGGATGTCGTACTTAACCTGGACTGGGGATTTTCAAAGAACAGAGCCGTTCAAACGGTGGAATTCCCCCTGCATCTACTGGGAGAAAGAGCTATTATAATCAGGGCAAAGACCTTTGTGAATATCCTCAATATTATCAATGAAAACGTGCCACAGTCAGAAGGACTACTAACTATAATAGGACTCAAGAGCGGAGCAGGCGTTGTTAAATATCTCAGAGATATGATCGATGTGAACGACAGCAACTTCCTCGACCTGTTAAATGAACTCCTTATGGCCGCAGGATGGGGTACTCTTGACTACGAAATGAATACCGTGGATAAGAAAGGAACTTTAAGGATCAGTGACTCGTTCATTGCTGATGACTACAAAGAAAGTGACGTTCCTACATGCGGATATATCAGCGGTTTTCTTGCCGGGTACATTTCTGAATCATTAAATACAACAGTTCAGGTTCGCGAAACAATATGTAAAAGCATGGGCAGTGGTTTCTGTGAACATCAGGTATCACCTGCCCCAAAAGACGTTAAGATAGAACATTTACTCAGGGGAGAATCGTATTGATTCGACAACCCAATGCAATTCTCGGCAATGACAGGTTACTTGTAACTGTCGGGAAAAAAGGCGAGATATTCGGATATTATTTTCCAGGGAGGGATTTCGCTCAACATGTCGAAGAGTCACAGGCCTGCCTACATAATGGAAAGGATCTCATATGGTCAAATGCCCGTGAATGGGTAGCAGAGCAGAAATACATAGAGAATACAAATATAGTAAGCACTGAGCTTGTCCATCAATCGGGCCTTGTAATGCACATCACAGATTTTGTTCATCCTACCCTACCGGTGCTTGTGCGTAAATACAAGATCAGTTCTAAGAAAAAATTCAGCGGGAAGTTCTTCTATTACTCAAACCTCCAGGTTGGAGAAATGAACAAAAAGAACTCAGCATTCTGCGATTATGATTCCGGTCTGCTGGGGCAGTACTGGAAGAATTACTATGTTGGGATAACTTCCAGCCCTATGTTCGAAGAGTGGCAGATTGGAAAAGCCATGGACACCATCTGGTGGACAAATGCCAAATACGATATGGAAGACGGAGAGCTCCAGAGAAATCATGAAGATATAGGTAATCTGAACTGTTCTATCGGATGGAAACTGGATATTGATGATTCAAAGCCTGCTGAGTTCACAGTATTCATTGGTGCAGCTTCAAGGAGACCGGCACTTTACAAGCGGATGCGAGAAGTGCAGAATGAAACTGTTGAGAACATGTACAATGAGACACAGGAGAAATCGATCAAATGGCTATCAAAGAAAAAACTTCTTGAAATACCTGAATATCCTGGTTTTGAAACATTCAGGCAGGACCTGTTCAAAGCTTTTAACCGCTCATTGCTTGCATTAAGTATACTCAATGACTCCAGCAAAGGTTCGTTTGTGGCTGCCCCGGAATTCGATCATGAATTTGAAAAGAGTGGGGGTTATGGATATTGCTGGAACAGGGACAGCGCAGAGATCGTCACTTCACTACTGGAAGCAGGATATCCTGAATATTGTGCTCGTTTCTTCAAGTGGTGCAAAAATACCCAGCTTCAGGATGGTTCATGGTTCCAGCGTTACTGGCTCGACGGGAACACCGCACCTTCATGGGGAAATTTCAGTTTCTCAACCCAGATCGACGAAACAGGTTCCACCATCTTCGCAATTGATACTTATTACCGTACGCTAGAACAACCTATTAAAGCGGAGTTTTTGGACAGTGTGTGGGCAACCGTGCTGTCCGCTGCAGAATACCTTATGAGAAGAACTGCCGAGGGTCTTCATGAACCCTGCATCTGCCTATGGGAGACTTATTCCGGAATATTCACTTACACTAATGCCGCCATATATGCAGGGCTGTTGGGAGCAGCAAACATGGCGATGGATTACAATGAGAAAGGACTTGCAGACAGGTGGATAGAGAGAGCTGAGTTTATCAAGAGTACCACCATCGACAAATTGTGGCTTGATGAAGGTTATTTTGCCCGCGGAATACTCCACGGAAAAGTCGACACAGCTATTGATGCAAGTATAATCGGCACCTTCGTTCCTTTTAATATGCTATCAGCAAGCGACGAAAAAGAAAAAGAGATGATAGAGTCCATAATAAAGAATATTGAGAAACAGCTCAGGGTGCCTGTAAATGATCATTTTGGGATCAAGAGATATGTGGACGATAAGTATATCGATGGCAATCCCTGGATAGTCACAACCCTGTGGCTGTCAAAGGCATTACTTGAGATGGCAATTGTCATTGATGATAAGGACAATGAAAAAGAAGAACTAAAAACATTGACCAATGATGCCTTAAAGTATATCAAATGGTCACTGAAAGGTGCTACGGGAGCAGGAATGCTTCCAGAACAGGTCAACAAATATACAGGTAGACCTGCATGGGCAATACCTCTTAGCTGGAGTTGTGCATTGATGCTTGACAACATTCTCCTGCTTGACAAACTCCAGAAGAAACTGTCTAATAAGAGTATCTGAAACTACCTGCTGCAAGTGACGCCACTATGAACTACGCAGACTATATAACAGGAACAGGCAAGGAATGGATTATTAGCAATGGCCTTGGAGGATATGCTTCCTCCACAATTATCGGGGCGAACACACGTAAATACCACGGTCTGCTGGTAGCCTCAATGAACCCTCCTGTTGATAGGAAACTACTGCTTTCATCCCTTGATGAGGAATTGATCATTGGAGATAATATCCATAAACTTGCAGTCCATAAATATCAGGACGTTGTTTATCCCCACGGCAACGAATATCTTGAAAACTTCATTTCGAACCCTCACCCTGCTTTTCTGTATAGTGTAGCCGGGATGAAGATTAAAAAACAAATTATGATGATACATGGTGAAAACACCACTGTCGTAAAGTATGAAATTAACAATCCTTCAGGCGAACATGGAATTTTCAGGATACTGCCACTTGTAAATAACAGGTCTATTCACCATATGACCAATGCAAAAGGACTTTCCTTCAGACAAGAAACATTCTCAGGAGGAACTATACTTACCTGCGGAGATTCTTCATTCCAGATATGCTCTGACCTGCCTTACGAAGCTGATGAACATTGGTACTACAATTTTGAATACGAAGTGGAACTTTCAAGAGGATATCCTCACATTGAAGATAACTTTAATCCGGGATACTTCGACCTGGAAATAAATGACACTGATATTTCCTGTTTCATCCTGGCATCGACTAAGATGGATAAAGACTGGGATATGGAAAAAGTACTGGAACTTTTCAAGAATGAAGAAAAACGAAAAGAAGAGCTTGTAAAGAAAACCATAAAAGAGGATGTTTTCTTACGAAAACTCACTATTGCAGGTGACTCTTTCGTAGTTGAACGAAGATCAACAGGATCAAGATCAATTATTGCCGGTTATCACTGGTTCGCAGACTGGGGAAGGGATACAATGATATCACTTTCGGGCCTTACGCTTGCAACTGGAAGATTTAGTGACGCAAGATCCATACTTTCTACTTTTGCAGCTCACTGTAAAGATGGGCTTATACCCAATCTGTTCCCGGAAAATGCATCTGAATCACCTGTATACAACACTGTGGACGCATCCCTGTGGTTTGTCCATGCCGTTGGGAGATACCTGGATTATATTGATGATATTGACTTTGCGGAAAGAATGTGGCCTACCATCGAAAGTATACTGAATCACTATCAATCTGGAACTGCCTATGATATCAAAATGGATGATGACGGCCTGATAGAACATGCAGGACAGCTTACCTGGATGGATGCAAAGATAGGAAACTGGGAAGTTACACCAAGAAATGGAAAAGCGTGTGAGATTAATGCTCTCTGGTACAATGCACTGATGTATGCAATAAAAATAGGAAAACGACTTGGAATCGACGTTTCTGCTTATAATGAAATTGCAGCACTCACAAAAAAAAGTTTTAGAGAAAAATTCTGGAACGATGAAAATAATTGCCTTTATGACTGCATTTCAGATTTAGGGAACATCACAGAAAAGGATGCCTCCGTTAGGCCAAACCAGATACTAGCAGTATCTCTCCCTCATACGATGCTTTCACATGAAATGGAAAAAGGTATTGTTGACGTGACCACGGAAGAATTGCTGACACCTTATGGACTAAGGACACTGTCACCACATGATATCAGGTATTCAGGCCTTTACAGAGGGAATCCTGAAGACAGGGATGCTGTCTATCACAACGGTACTGTATGGCCCTGGCTACTTGGTCCTTATGTAACGGCTTATGCAAAAGTGTACAAGAATATGCCTGATCTGAAAGACAAGCTTGTGGGATTTTTGCATTCGATAGAAAAACACATGGATGAAGCATGTGTCGATACGATATCAGAGGTATTTGACGGTGATATGCCACACGAACCCGGTGGGTGTGTATCACAGGCATGGAGTGTGGCGGAAATAATACGTTGCTATGCCGAAAATATTTTGCAGAGACATTAAGATATTCATTCGCAATCTTTATGAAAGTTCAATTCGTTTTTATTATCGGGTTTTTGGGTTTATTTATTGATAGAAGTAAGTGGAAAAACAGAATCATTGAGAATTGCAATGTTCTCATGGGAGAGTCTTCATTCTGCAAAAATCGGCGGGCTGGCTCCTCATGTAACCGAGTTATCAGATAATCTGGTTAAAATAGAATATAGCTGGGACAACATTGCCAGAAACACGGTTCATGTTTACAATTGAATTACATGAAGTGATAAAATGGAAGAAATGTGTTTAAACATTGGTGAAGCGGCAGGTTGTATTTACAGGTTGCTCGATAGTGGGGAATCGAATATGGCAAACTTGAAGAATCATCTCAAAGAAAATGGTTTTGATTCGCAGGTAGCTTTTATGGCCATAGGATGGCTAGCAAGAGAAGACAAGATCTGCATGACCAAGAACGGAAATTCCTGGTCTTTAAGTTTAAAGTGAAACTGGCAATCTTTTTTCCGGGCATACATATATTAGTACCTACCACTGATGCTGATGTACAATATGAAAGGTCAGCAATAGATGCAATTGTTTAATTTTTTAAGAGTAAATTAATATATAGTGCAATTTTAACATTCAAATGCTTTGTAAAAATGCAAAAGAAACAGAACTATGGGGATGATAAATATGAAGAATCGAAAAATTTTGAATTTATCTGTTATATCAATAATATTTATGATTATACTTTCAAGCACAGCCATGGCTGCAAACAACAGCACTGGAAATCGTATATGGGATGCAGATGAAAACCTCTCTCTTGAATATACTTGGACAGCAATGAGTTATTCAGGATTCTATTTTGACCTTGATTCTGGAGAAGGATCTGAAACACTCACCATAAAACTGGACAGTAACAATGACAGAAGTGTAGGTGATGGAGACCTAGAATACATAACAACCCCCATAGATACTGATTTTGAGCAGGGTGACTGGGGTTCCTATCAGGTGATTGGATTTATGGCAGAGAGATATTTTGCCGGTTACACCGATGACACAGAATTTGCGAAAGATAGGGTAAGTCTGATATCTGACGGAAAACTCACAAAAGTCCTGCTTGATGATGACGAAGAAATCTCTCTTTTTTCAGGGTCTTCACTGATACTTGAAGAAGGATATGAATTGAATATAGTAGAAGTTGATATGAATGGGAACAGTGTCCTTGTAACCCTGGAAAAAGACGGTGAGGAGCTGGACACGGATATTGTGTCTTCGGATGATGATTATGTATATGAGACTGACCTTGGAACTGACGACGATGTACCAATAATAGCAGTCCATTTCAACAATATCTTCCAGGGAACCGAAACAAATGCAGTGTTTGTTGAAGGAACATTCCAGATATCAGAGGACTACGTAGATGTTGAATCCGGTGATGAGTTCGGAAAGATGGAGATCCAGGCTCTTGGCTCAGATATGATCACAATGGAAAATACAGATTCCATCAGTCTTGGAAGAGGCGACACGATCAGTATTATGGGTAAATTGAAGTTCCTGGTTGCGGATGACAACACACTGAGGTTCGGACCGATGGTGGACATGTCAGAACCAGGCACATATGAACTCAGGGGTACAGTTGCGGAAAATGAAGAGTTCGAATGGACACCGCTGAACTTCGAAGGATTCTATTACAATATTGATGAAGGTGTGGGAACCGAATCCCTTGAGATAAAGGATCTTGGCGGCAGAAGCATCGATGATGGAGACCTTGTTTACAGAAGTGTACCATTGGATGTCAGCTTTGAATATGATGACTGGGGAGAGTTCCAGGTTGTCGGTTTCCTTGCAGAGAAATACTTTGCCGGATACCCGGACAATGAATTTACAGATGATGTAAGCCTGCTTTCCGACGGTAAACTCTCAAAGGTGCTTATTGACGATGACAGTAAGACGTCCCTTTACTCAGGTTCATCACTGATACTGGAAGACGGGTATGAGCTATACATAGTTGAAGTCGATCTTGACGGCAGCAGTGTAATGGTAAATCTTGCACAAAATGGAGATGATATTGACACGGGAATTGTTTCCTCTGATGACGATTACGTCTACGAGAAAGATATTGGAACAACCGATGATGTACCAGTTATAGTTGTTCATTTTGATGAGATATTCAGAGGAACCGAAACAAATGCCATATTTGTTGAAGGTATTTTCCAGATATCAGAGGACATGGTTGAAATAGCAGACAACGAAAAGTTCGGAGAGATGGAAGTTACCAGCTTCTCATCAGATGAGATAGTCCTAGAAAATGAAGACTCGATATCACTTACAAGAGGAAATGTTATCGAGATCATGGGAAATATCGCATTTAATGTTGCAGATTCCGGTGATGTCCGTTACTATCCATTTGTAGAAGTATCCACACTACCATCCGAATCACTTTCCATAGAATTGCCTGCTGTAATTGAGCAGGATACAGAAATAGAGATTGAAGTTACTTCAAGGGGCGCAGCCGTTAATAACGCCGTTGTAATGTTCGGTAATGAGGAAATCGGACAGACATCGACTGGCGGAATGATATCCTACTCCCCGGAAACTGTAGGCTTCTTCACCGTTGCTGCTGAAAAGGAAGGATTTGTGTCTGCAAGTAAAAAAGTCGAAGTAATATCACCTGAGGATGCAAGCAGGAAACTGGTTATAGAAGTACCTCCAGAAACAGTCGTTGAGCAAAATACAGTAACTATCTCAGTGATCACGGCTATAGGCGGTGACCCTGTTGAAGATGTACAGATCTACTACGACAATAAGCTCATAGGCAGCACAGATTCTGATGGCATGCTTACATACACTGTAAAGGAAACAGGAATGCATAAGCTGACCTCTTCATCAGATGAGTACCTTGAGGCTGAACTAAACCTTGAGGTTCTTGAATTGACAGCAAAGTTCTCATACTCCAATTTGCAGGTCACACCTCTTCTGGTGAAGACCGGAGAAGAGGCCACAGTTACAGTTGATGTTATGAACACAGGCACCACAGCAGGTGATACTGATGTGAATCTGCTCATTAACGGAACCGTTGCAGACTCGAAGAGTATATCATTGGATAAAGGAGAAGAGACCAGTGTTACTTTCAGTGTTTCACAGGAAGAAGCAGGTACCTATGAAATACAGGTTGGCAGCTCTACAACAATCCTGGAAGTTGAAAAGAGCTCCATTCCGGCACCAGGTATCATCGCATCAGTAATGGCAATGCTGGGTGTTGCTCTGCTGATACGCAGGAATGAAAGAAAGAACTGAAAATAAACTTGAATCAAAAAGTACCTGCTTTTTCTGCAGGTACATATTCTTTTTTATCAATTATTGATTTCATTTACTTTTTGATATAGACTATTGTACCCGATAGTTATCACATTGATACTACTAGCAGTTTACTCCATGATACTTATTGGAGAGTTAGCCTCAGAATTTGCAAGGAAAAAACGCTAATCGATTATTCTCGACACACAGAAGATTGGTGGCGGAACGGGAGAAGCACTGGGCACAGCTTATAGACTGGCTGATGGCAGAATAGTGTATGTCCCAAATGATGGAAATTCAACAGATGCCTGAAAACGAAGTAAAAGAAATGAACAGGACTCTTATCATTCCTTTTTTAGAATAGAGATTCCGTGGGCATCAAGTGGAACTTTTACGATCTTTTTTGAGCCTGAATGTTCTACAAACAACTGAGGATTTCGATAAACTACCATCAATACTCATACAATTCAATAAAATTTAAATAATAGCAAAGCAAATTTACTATTATGGATTCTTTTACTGATTTTGCCTTAAATGAAGAATATAAGCGTCTCCAATCTGTCGGAGATAAGCTTGCTGAAATTGAATATTTAGTAGATTGGAAGCCTTTTCGCCCTATTCTGGAGTCAATGTACATAAACAGAACAGCTTCAGGCGGACGGCCTGAAGCTGATGTTATTGTAATGTTCAAGATGCTTGTTCTGCAACAATGGCATGGTCTTTCTGATGCTGAGCTTGAAAAGCAGTGTATTGACAGGATATCCTTTAGGAAATTCCTGGGATTTCCTGAATATGTACCAGACAGTACAACTGTCTGGTCATTCAGGAAGAGAATTATCGACAATGGTAAAGAAAAAGCGGTGTGGGATGAAATGCAGAATCAGCTTGATGCTCTTGGTTTGAAGATTAAAAAAGGAATGATCCAGGATGCAACTTTTATTCACTCAGATCCAGGACATGCAAAAGCAGATGTACTCAGAGGAAAAGATGCGAAAACAAGAAGAAGCAAAGATGGAACCTGGACTAAGAAAAATGGTAAATCTCACTTTGGATACAAACTTCATACAATTATTGATAAGGATTATGAACTAATCAGAAGATTTGAGACAACAACTGCATCACTTCACGATTCACAGGTTGATCTGTCTGAAAAGGGTGAAGTGGTGTATAGAGATAAAGGATATTTTGGAGCAATAGCAAAAGGTTTTGCAGCAACAATGCAACGAGCTGTAAGAGGACATCCTTTAGGAATAATGGATATCCTCAGAAATGAAAGAATAAGTGTGAAAAGAGTCCCTTGCGAAAGAGTGTATGCAGTGACAAAAGAAATATTTAAAACCAGAAAGGTTCTTGTTACAACTGTAGAAAGAGTGAATGCAAAAATGTTGATGACAGCTTTTTGTTTTAATCTGCATCAATTGAGGACACTAAAAACCAAAGGAGTAATTTAGGATAGCGGGAGCTATACTAAAAATAAGGATTAATGAAGAGAAATTAAACAAAATGATAAAAAATGAGAGGATATAATTGAGTTTGAATACTTTAATGATCTAAAATGAGGGAATATCGAAATCCTCAACTCTTTTTCCAGGTCAAGAAGATCGATCATTCTCTGACCAACATTGTTGATGTTTCCATCTACGACAATGTAATCTTCCCGTGGTTCAGAGTCCAGGTTTAGAGCTACTAGTATCTCAGTTGTATCAAGTATTCGTGAATATGCAAGAGTGCATTTACCACTACATGGAAGAGTAAAAGTAGTTCCATTACCCGATGTTTCTCTGAAATACTGCCTGCCGTAGCGCAGTGCAGACTCCGCTTTTCTGGTCTTGGCAACTTCCGAGATGCCAGCATAGATAGGATGCCAGTTATCAAAGAAATGATATCCTGTTGTGCCAAATGCTCCCCATTTACCTCCAAACATGCACTCCCTTACACAAGCATCGTCGTCACCACCACCACTAAAACCCTGTTCGGTTCCATAATAAATGCATGGAATGCCCTGGCTAGTGAGGAGATAAGACATTGCAAGAACTGCCTGTCGATGGAAATTATTTCCATGCATAAAGCGCCTATAGGGCCTACTCATCTGGTCATGATTATCTACAAATGTCACAAAATATCTGCCTGCTTCACCATGGTCCGTATAGAGGTTTTTGAAAGCCTCATACCTGTTCCGAAGAATACCCGGATCACTAAAGCCTTTAATAACTTCTTCAAGCACGAAATAAAGAGGAAAATCCAGTGCTGCATCCAGGGAAGGAAAACGCTCGTTAGTCCCGGGTATACGACTGTTTCGTCCTATGTAATTCTGTATTGTGGAATCATCCCCCACTATCTCACCGAAGATGAAGAAATTATGTTTGCCGATGGATTTGGCATATTCTTTTATTGAATTACAGAAAATAGCTGTTGAACTGGATTCCAGATGTTTCACCGTATCAATTCTGAATCCGTCAACATCTGTCTTTTTTATCCAGTATTTATAGACCTTTATAAGAGTATCAAGAACCTCAGGCTTACGAACATCAAGTTCTTTCAGCGTGAAGAAATCACCATTTATAGCCTGATCATGATTGTTCCAATCCTGTATCTGACCTCTTCTTTTGTAGCATTCCGGGTCCTGTAATTCCCGCGGCCATACAGCATCATTCTCACCCAAAAAAGACTTTGTATCTGCTTTTTGTCCGGAATATCTCCAGTACCCGAACTTGAAGGGATCTGGAGCATCTTGCCAGTAATAATACGGATGATCTTCAGGATACGCCCAGTTATCGCCTGTGTGATTTATTATGATATCCAGAATTACATACATATCGCGACAATGGGCCTCTTTTACAAGCTCCTGAAGATCTGCCATGCTTCCAAATCTCTCGTCAACCCTGAGAAAATCCTGTATACCATAACCATGGTAACTATCATCCATTTCCTGCCGGTTTCGGAATATAGGACTGAGCCATATAGCATTGGCACCCAGACCTTTGATGTAATCCAATCGTCTGCTAATACCTTTTATGTTGCCTCCCCGGAATACCTTGCCTTGAGTAATATCAAGTTCCTGGGACTTTATAGATGAATCATATAGCTCATTACCATCCTCATTATTGTCAAATCGGTCTACAAGTAAAAAATAAATGAAAACGTCCCTCCAGTCAACAGGAGATGGAAAAACATTATCATCTGGTGTAAACTCTATATCGTTAGCTGATCGAATTGCATTATTCCCCATTATATCCCCATGAATTATTCGCTTATGAGCCATATAAGAGTTTTCACCACGAATTTAAAGTCAGAATGTTTGCTTTATACTCACCCATTTCTGCCTTCACATACCTAAATGATAAATTCACCTTTTTAGTTGAATTTTGAATACTTGGTTATTTCCCGATCCTATTTTCGGCCAAAGTAGAAGACCCCTATCCCTGCCCAGAATAACATGAGAAACGAGGTCAGAATAAGCATCGGCATCGGGCCAAAATAGAATATCAGAGGTACAGAGGCAGCTGTAAATATCCCGCCGCCCACGATGGGTTCAAATAACAGTTGTTTATAACCAAATCCCTCAAGGGCAGGAGAACTTGATGCAGGATCAGCGATTCTCATGAGCAACAGGCCGCTGGCTGTCATTCCCATGGACTGACCGAAATTACCTATACTCCTTTCGAACCAGTATGAAGGCATCATTTTTGGTCCAAGGTATAAGAACGCTATCAAGTTCCATCCAATTCCAACTGTGGCAAGTATGAGGAAAGGTATCAGATTATTTCCAATAACCGTCAGTGACAGTGTGGCTATTGCACTGGTTATCAGAATGTCAAGAGATAATCCCTGTATTCTCATCATAAGATCTCTGTCCAGAGTATGGTACGAGTCAAACTTATCAAGGAAAATCTGCAGTACGATGCCCCCTATCATCGCCAGAGGAAAAAGAGGTACATGGGCAAGCAAATATATTCCCGTTGCCTGGCCCCATGTGATGGCCTCTATCCATATTAGTGCCTGAAGAATCAAATACCCGATTCCAATAGCAACGCCCACATAGGCAAAATGAAGTGAAAGAGGTTCAATAGATTCTGGTCTTGTGGTTATCTTCCCTGCAGATTCCCTTGAGTCAAAATCGATGATACCTTTCTGATAGGTTTCATTAAGGGATATATGGGATTGGTCTTTCAACACACTTGTTTTTCCTGACCTTACACCATAGTTCAAAAGTACGATTCCAAGAATGACACCAAAGAGGATGCCCATAGTTGCAAGGCCAAGTGCAAGGTCTGTTGCATCTGAAAATCCAAGTTCTTCAAAAGTTGCGGCCATCCCGGCTGCTGTGCCATGTCCGCCTTCAAATGATATTTCTATAAGGGCACCTGCCATCGGGTCCATTCCAAAAAAAGGACTCAGTATCAGCATCGCAGCCAATATGCCAAACACATACTGACCCCATGCTATGGTCTGTCCGTGGGCAATTTGTGGTCCTGCCAAGAGCCATATATCTTTGATAGCAGGTAGTTTTTTTCCAAGAAAAAGCGTTGCAAATATGATATTTATGAAAATCCCGGGCAAAGTGGTCCACGCATCAAGCATCTCTTCTGGAAATATCCCTCCTGAGAGGAATGTACCGCTATCTCCGATCCATGAAATCAAATAACCCAGGACCTCAGGTCCAAGAAATAAAGCCAGGAATCCCCCGATAAGAGAACTGGGTATGAAGAGCTTTTGGATGGGATGTGACATAACCCTTATCCATTTCCCAAGAAGCAGGATGACACCAAGTACAAGAAAGCTCATTCCAATCATTGCAGCCGACATTTAGATAAACTCCACTTACCTTTTCAAGATCTGAATAAAAGGCAACGACTTATTTTTGTCTGGAACGATATATACGCTTTTGCTTTAATGCCAATCATTTCTTAGCAGTGCTGAAACCTATAAAATAATATGGCGTGCAGTGACGCATAATAGAAGTATACAATCCTGCAAAAGCAATAATAGCAAGCACCCAGCTCCAGATGCCCGGACCTACAAGATCCAGTGCCAGAACAGTTATTGCTATCGACCCGAAAAGTGCTCTGAACATGAGGTCCAAGCCCCCAACGTTCTCCTGAAGGAATAGTTCTTTTATATCCATATTTTCACTCCCGTTATTGATCAGAACAGAAATAATTGCAAGTTTGTGTTTAGTAGACACTGAAAAATATGAAAGAACTTACAGATAAAGGAATCTGATGAATTGTATAGTTCCTATACCGTTGCTCCCTGCAAGGCCTGTCTGGGATGTGTAAAGACAAATGTCTGCGTAATAAAAGACGAGGGTATTGCCCTGGCAGAAAAAGCCAAAGAAGCAGATGCTCTTATTATTGCAGGTTTTACACCATATTCCACCCTTGACTCACGTACAAAAGCATTAATGGAAAGGCTCTACCCACTTCGCCACTTACATGGATTCATGAAGGGAAAAACAGGCGGAGCCATGGTCACATGTGCAGTTCCGAAGGACTCTTTTATGTTGCCACCTGCATGTGATAACGGCCTCAATGCTATCTCATATTACATGATGGAGGAAGGGATGGAGTCAATAGGTTCTGTTAGGGTCCTTGGCAATAACCCCTGCGTGAGATGCAAATTTGCAGACGAATGCGATATGAGCGGCATCAAGATGATGTTCGGTCCGGATGCGACTAAAGCGTCCGCAGGAATAAATAGATTTGAAGAACAGCCTGAAGCTGTCGCTGCTGCAAAAGAACTGGGTCAGAAAATTGCAGAATACCTGAAGTCAAAAGAATAAATTAGAAACGGCTTCAGCATATATTTTTATGTAAAAAGTAAGTGACAAAAGAAATAGTATATAAATGTTCATGAGGAATTATGAGTATGAATCTAGATGAACACGCCATAAAAAAACAGAAACTTATCAAACAAATGAATGAAGCAGGCAAAAAACGAAACCCTTCGGAAGACCATGCAGTTGCTTTGAAAACCCTTCAAAACCCTACACGCAGGAAAATAATCGAATTTATGAAGGATGGTCAAAAAAGTCTTGAGCAAATAAAAGACACATATCATCTAAATGATATGCAGGCAAGATTTAATCTCGATATGCTGGAAGATTCATTCTACATTGCTAAGACCGATTCACCTGATAAGATCATCTATGAGCTAACGATCAGAGGGGAGGCATTCTTAGAGAATGTTAGAACTGGTGGAAAATAAACAAGTAAAAAAACTGTTGATCAAAATTCTGGATTTTCAATCAGCAAGTGAGTGCAATAAAATGCTGAAAATCCATTTCTCGATCATAACTACTTAATTTTCAAACATATTTTATTTATGGTTATAAATTATAATAGTATATACCATTTGGTTTGCATTAGCTCAATTCACTTCTGGAATAAGTAAAGAATACATCTCACTGATACTTTCCATTACTTTGAAACCTTTGCCTGTTATCATATAATCGCCCCTCTCGTGTTGCTGGATTATCATTCCGGTATCTGAGAGCTTCTGCAGGTGGAACAAAAGGTTTCCTCCACGAAGACCTGTAAGCTTGGAAAGGAAAGAAAAGCTCATTGACTGAGCAGAGACTGCTTTTAATATTTCAAACCTCTTGGGGTGGCAGAGAGGGTCAAGCACATCGTAGATCACTGATTGTGAGGGAATCTGGGATATGTCCTGTTTACTGTCATTCTTTGTATCATATATCCTCAAGGATTGCATAAGATTTGCTTGTTTTTCAAAAAGGTCTGATACTTCTGAGAAACAGACATCACATTTTTTGTAAGGCATACCTTCCCTTAAAGTTTTGAGTTCAATGCGTTTGTTATCAATAAGATCACTATCTACCGAAGGCTCCTTGATGAGTGAGGCATTTTTCTTTAGCAGATTTGTGAAAACAGGCCTGCATTGATCAAGGCGGTCACATTTTTTGACCATGTTCTTTGAAAGCCCAATCTCTGTATCGGCAATAAGGTGTTTTTCCAGGACATTGGAATAATCACTTCTGACAAAGGCCAGAATAGATTCAAGGTGCTGCCTATTGGAATCTTCGATAAATGTCCTGATATCCCTGTGAATTTCATCGAGCTTTACTTTGACATCGTCAATCTCAGAATCGGATTTTTCACTCATGACAGAGAATTTATGTGCATGCTTTATAATGGTTTCTAATAAGACTTTAATGGTCATGGGAGTTACTCAAGCGTAGTGAGTATAGTGCAGTGCCTATTCAGTATACATCAATAACTAACCATTGTTCTATGTGGTTCAATGTCTTCAAAGGACATTCAACCATAAAAACGACATAAAGGAGTTTAAAAATATGAGTGTAAAAGAAGAAATCCATTCCCAGATCGTTGGCGTACTCGCAAATGCAACATTCCCTATAAACACACCTGAAGATCTGCTTGCAGCATTCCCTGCTGGTGCAGATACCACATGTAAATCAGGAGATGTTGAAGTAACTGTAGGTGAGGCAGGAAAACTTCTTACGGCAGAAGACTTCCCAATAGAAATGCAAAGCAGGTAGCGGACATTATTGTGGACATCTGTGAAAGCAGGCTTTCATTGCTCAATGTCGTCACATTTCTAGATCATGTTTTTTGAAAAACCAATCTCTGTATTGGCAATAAGACTTTTTTTCAGGATATTGGAATAATGATGGAGCCTCAGACGGACTACTGACAACATCAATTCAAAATCACAAACACTCTGATAGAATGCTTTTATCACGGCTAAAATAAGAAAACAATAGCTAAATAACAAAATAATACTTCTTAAAAATGTACTTGTAAAAAGATAAGTACACCAGCCGGGATTCGAACCCGGGTTCGAGCGTTGGCAACGCCCGGTGATAACCGCTACACTACTGGTGTGCTTCGCTTAGATGCCCAGACCCGGACTCGAACCGGGGACAACTGCCTCTTCAGGGCAGCGCTCTCCCAAACTGAGCTACCTGGGCATAATGACCCGAAGCATCTAAATGCTGCTTTTAGATTTAAACTTAACTGTTTGTGGTGGGCCCGCGGAGAGTCGAACTCCGGACCTCCGCCATGTCAAGGCGACGTCATAACCAGCTAGACCACGAGCCCATTGAACAGTTAGCGAATATCTGTAAACGCCTTACAGCTTAACAACACTTAGTGCTATTACCGCATGCCTTGGCGCTTGTCAGCACCTCTCATAATGCATAATAGCTAATAAACCTTTTGGGTAAACAGATGCAACATGGTCATTTCCATATAAAGAACAGAGATTCCAATAATTCTCAGAGACTATTCACTCCCTAATTGCAGACTCATCTGCAAAGAAAGGACAAAATAGATGGCTTACTTTTTACTATAATCTAATGCCACAAGCCGCACATAAAAATACAGCACACGTCTGCCCAATGTCTCCCCATCAACAAGTAGTTGACTGATGGACTAACGGTCCAGACTAATAACGGCAACAAATTCCTTGCGCAAGTTCTTGCAGTAATACATGAAATAATCATTTAAGCTATGAGATTAATCATCCGAAAGACCTATCGCAATACACAATTCTTTATGGATCTTGATATATCCCACGAATATTTCACTCGTTGTAAAAAGTGTCAGGCGTAGCACTGGCATCAGAAATAGTTCGTGTTGAACCATCAGGATAAATAATTGTCAGGACACCCACAATTCTACCCAATTCATGCGAGTCATGCAAGTAGAATTCATCATTTTTTCTGGATACGTTAGTTGCTAAGATGACAGCTTTGTCCTTACCGATCTCAAGCACTTCCATGTCCCCAAAATCAAAGAAAAGATCATCAATAGCAGGCCCAAGGTTGTGTGCCCCCAGCAGGAAAATATACGTGCTGGAAAACATATCAAGACTATAAGAGATCGAAATAACCGAATCTGTTCCTTGAAATTCCATGGAGACCTGATTGAACCTTATGTACTCCTCACCATTTGAAATTATATTATTGCTGGCTGAGAATGACAAAACAGAAATGATCAGCGCAAAGACCAGAAAGACAGTCAGCTTCATTTTACCATATCCACGATTAAGAAATGCATAGTTTCTTATATTCTGATGTCACTTTAATCATATTAACTTTACTCACAAGTTAAATATAATAAATTTGAGTTACATAATTATAAAAACCGTCAAGTATATATTTTGTACGTACAACTGTGAACAAACCACAAACCTTGTGAGAAGACTATGGAAAAAGAGATTACCACTTCTAGCGAAGAGATAGAATTATACGCGGACAATTTCGAAACCACAGACTCCATAGATGTTCCCGAGCTTTTGATAGATCAGATTATCGGACAGGAACATGCTGTGGAAGTGGTGAAAAAAGCGGCAAGCCAGAGACGCCATGTCATGATGATAGGCAGCCCAGGTACAGGGAAATCCTTACTTGCGAAAGCAATGGCTGAACTTCTTCCAAAGGAAGAGTTACAGGACATAATGGCGTATCCTAACCCGGAGGATAATAATAATCCAAAGATACGTTCAGTTCCTGCCGGCAAGGGCAGGGAAATTGTTATGGCCCATAAACTGGAAGCCCAGAAAAAGGCCCAGTCACGCAATATGTTGATGATGATATTGGTTTTTGGTATCATAATATATTCATTTTATGTAGGCCAGCTCTTGTGGGGTATCATAGCTGCAATTATGATATTGCTCCTGACACGTCAGTTCATGCCTAAAGAGGAAATGATGATTCCGAAACTGATAGTTTCAAACTACCAGAAGGAGCACGCACCTTTCCTTGATGCAACAGGCACCCACGCAGGTGCACTTCTTGGTGATGTCAGGCATGATCCGTTCCAGTCAGGCGGACTTGAGACCCCGGCACATGACAGAGTAGAGAGCGGTGACATTCACAAATCACACAAAGGTGTACTCTTCATAGATGAGATCAACACTTTAAACCTTGAATCTCAGCAGAGCATGCTCACAGCACTTCAGGAAAGGGAATATCCAATCACCGGGCAATCAGAAAGGAGTTCCGGTGCACTGGTTAAGACAGAGCCTGTGCCTTGTGACTTCATTATGGTAGCTGCAGGTAACCTTGATGCGATGGAAAAGATGCATCCTGCACTCAGATCCCGTATAAAGGGTTATGGATACGAGCTGTTCATGAGGGATTCTATGGAGGATACCCCTGAAAATCGTAAGAGTCTGGTTAGATTCGTAGCGCAGGAAATTTTGAGAGACGGACACCTTCCACCATTTGACAAAGAAGCTGTGGACGAGGTCATCCGTGAAGCCCAGAGAAGAGCAGGAAGAAAAGGGCACCTCACACTGAAACTTCGTGACCTTGGTGGTCTGGTGAGAGTTGCAGGTGATATTGCACATTCCGAAGATGCAGCAATAACCACTGCAAAACATGTGCTTGCAGCAAAGAAGATGGCAAGGTCCATAGAACAGCAACTTGCTGACAATTATCTTGAACGTAAGAATGATTACCAGCTGTTCAAGAAAATGGGTAGTGCTGTTGGAAGAGTTAACGGTCTTGCAGTAATGGGAGGAGATTCAGGTATCGTTTTGCCTATCATGGCAGGAGTGACTCCATCACTTTCCAACTCAGAAGGCAAAGTAATTGCCACCGGTATGCTTAAGGATATAGCAAAGGAAGCGGTTCAAAACGTATCTGCTGTTATCAAGAACGTTACAGGTAAGGGCATACCCAACCATGACATCCACATCCAGTTCATCGGAACGTATGAAGGTGTAGAAGGAGACAGTGCGTCCATATCTATAGCGACTGCAGTTATATCTGCTCTTGAAAATATCCCTATCGACCAATCTGTAGCAATGACAGGTTCATTGTCCGTAAGAGGGGATGTACTTCCAATCGGAGGAGCAACCTATAAGATAGAAGCTGCAGCCAGAGCAGGAATAAAGAAAGTAATTATTCCAAAATCCAATGAGGCTGATGTGCTGATAGAAGAAGCATATAAAGATAAGATAAAAATAGTTCCGGTAACTAATATTATTGAAGTTATTGAACATAGTCTTGTTGACGGGCCTGATAAAGACAAGATCGTTGAGAAGCTAAAGAGCCTTAGCAGCCTCAAAACCAGCGCAGAAATGCCAGATATAGTCCCTGCATAAACAGGGACCTTTTATTTATTAATTTATTTATTAAACTTGTATTTTATTTATACAAGGAGGAGTAAAATGATGCATAGCGTAGACTTTTTTGATACCAGGATCATAGAAGGGACAACCACTTCCATTGTGCTTGATAACGATAAGATAGAACAGATATCTGTCAATTTTACAAAAGGTGCGGCAGTACGTGCCTTGAAAGGAGGTTCCTGGGGATTCACATCCGCTGATGGGGATTTCGATATTGAAAAAGCAATACGTTCAGCGTCTGAACTTGCTGCGAGCATGGATGAGAAATCATCTAAAGAAAAAGTTCATATCAAGGAAATAGCAAACCCCGTTGTTACCAACCTCCCTAAAGTAAAAAAGAATCCACTTGACGTTTCCCTTGAAGAAAAGGTACAAAACCTGACGGAATTCGGCAAGCATGCAAAAATGGATGGTATTAGCAGCACCAGTGCAGTGTACAGTGAATCATCCTATAAAATAATGTATACGGACTCCACAGGAATAGAAGGAGAATATGACGTTATACGAACTGGTTTTGCCATAAGCGCCGTAGCATCGAAGAACGGGATATATCAGGCAGGAAGAGAGAGCCGTTTTGGTGTTACGGGTTATGAGATATTCGACAAATATAACGCAGCTGAACTTGCAGAAGCAGCAGCAAAAAGTGCTTTACAGTTACTGGATGCAAAACCCGCCAAAGGAGGGAATATGCCAGTTATCCTTGACCCGGAACTTGCAGGTGTTTTTGCCCATGAGGCAGTAGGGCATGCGTCTGAAGCAGATCTTGTACTTGAAGGAAGTTCTGTTCTGGAAAACCGCATAGGAGAGAATATTGCATCTCCCCTCGTTACAATTATTGATGACCCCACATTACATGAATACGGTTATTTCCCCTTTGACGATGAAGGCTCACAGTCTGAAAAAACAACCCTTATAGAGAATGGTACGCTTAAATCATACCTGCATTCAAGGGAAACTGCAGCCAAACTTGGAGGAACACCCGGACACTGTCGTGCACAGGGACATTCCAGGCCAATTATCCGTATGAGCAATACTTATATCGATAATGGGAATTCAGAGTTTGAAGAAATGCTTGAGGAAATGGGTAACGGAATGTACCTCATCGGTTCAGGAGGAGGACAGGTCAACACCGGTGAAGGTGTTTTCCAGTTCAATGCTGAAAAAGGATACCTTGTTGAAGACGGAAAACTCACAACACTCATAAGGGACGTTTCACTTTCCGGAAAGATCCTTGAAATATTGAATAATGTGAAAATGGTTGGTAATGATCTGAAAATGAATTCAGGAAGATGTGGGAAAGGTGGTCAGCTTGTGCCTGTTACCGATGGATCTCCACATCTGATGATATCCAAGGCAATGGTTGGAGGTGCATGATATGTACGAACTTGCTGAAAAGGCCCTTAAGGCAGCAATAAAATATGGTGCAAAAGAAGCTGAAGTATATATTATGGAAAGTCAGAAAACTTCTGTGAACATACAGAAGGATCTAATCGAGGGCGCAAAAGAAAGTATCACAACTGGAATCGGTATACGCGCAGTTATAGATGGTGCCATCGGATTTTCAAGCACCAACATAATGAGCCTTATTGATAAAACGGCAAAGAATGCAGTCAGTTCTGCAAATATACAGGACAGCGACCCGGACTGGAAATCATTACCATCGAATCAGAAATACCCAACTGTCTCTGGAACAATGGACAAGCAACTCCAAAAAATGGAACTTGACGAATGCATTGTTCACACTATGGAAATGATAGAAAGTGCAAAGAACACACCTGGAATTATAGTTACTTCAGGCAGTTTTGGTCGCAGTCATGGAAAAAATCTTATACTGAACACAAATGGGGTAGAAATATCAGAGGAAGGAACCGGAGTTTCCGGATTCGTCGATGTTATCACAAATTCAGGAGAAACATCCACAGCCTATGATTTTGCAATATCCCGAAAGAATGATATTGATTTTACTTCCATTGGGAAAAATGCAGCTGAACTTGCAAAGATGTCACAGAATACAATATCCATCGAGCCCCACAAGACAGAAGTCGTGATTCATCCTTTTGCATTCTCAGACCTTATTGAAAATACATTCATGCCATCAATTGATGCAGATAATGTACAGAAAGGACGTTCAAACCTCATTGGAAAGAAAGGCGATATAATAGCAAATGAGAAACTTTCAATATATGATGACGGTTTGCTTGAAGGCGGCATAGAAACTGGGATCGCAGACGATGAGGGAGTTGCATCACAAAAGAACACTGTTATTGAAAACGGGACATTCATGTCATATCTTTATGACACTTACACAGCAGGCAAAGATGACGTGGAAAGTACCGGTAATGCATCCAGGAATTCATATCTTTCAACGCCTTCCGTAGGAACCAGAAATTTCATCATTGATTTCCCCAAATGCGATATTATAGCTGACACTGACACTGGTGTTTACGTAAATACAGTAATCGGAGCGCATACAGCAAACGGAATATCCGGGGATTTCTCTGTGGAAGCAAGGAATGCTTTTACAATTAAAGATGGAAAGCTGGACAAGCCTATCAAATCACTAATGATATCAGGCAACATATTTGATATGCTTAAGAACATCAATGGTGCTGGCAACGATGTAAGGAAAGTGGGTGGCACTATTACTCCTTCAATAAGGGTTTCGGATATGAGTGTCATTGGCTGATCATAAAAAATTGTATGAGAACAATATTGTTCTCATAAATTATTTTCTTTTTTATGTCACATTATACACATTGCATTTTGTAAAAGTGTGCACTCACCTGAAGATTTTTCTTTTTTTAAGACCACTGTATCTGATTGAAAGTACACTGTTTCTCAAATGTGCACATCATTTAGAAACAAATATATGCATATAAATTATAAGGGAGTCATAATAAATTAAAATAATCATACATATCATATTTATTGTAAGGCGAATAAATGGCAACATTGCACGAAAAGACATTGGGCATCATTGGTGCAACCCTAATTGGGATGATTTTGATCATATACCTTAGCTCACATTTTATAATCATAGATAGCTTTGATAAATTGGAAGAACAAGATGCCAGAGAAAATACCATTTATCTGAAAAACACATTATTATTTGAAAGTCTGGAGCTTGAAAATAAAGCTGCTTATTGGTCCGTGTGGAATGAGACGTACCAATTCGTTCAAGACAATAACAGTGAGTATATTGGAAACTACCTGATGAACGATACTTTTCTGAATCAGAGACTGGATTTTATGTTCTTCTATAATGATTCCGGGATTATGACCTATAAAAAAGTACTTTCATTAAAAGAAAACAATGACCAGACCATAAGAAAGCTTGAAGAGCATCTTGAACAGAAAAGCTATCTTCTGGAGCATGAGAATAAAAACATCAGGAAGACAGGATATCTGGTCTTTGAAGGCAAGCCGGTAATAATAACTTCTCAGCCAGTTATTAGAAGCGATAAAAGTGGTCCCATCTCAGGAACTGTGATCATGGGAACAGTCCTTGATAATGCTGAGATCAAAAGATTAAATGAAATAATGAATCTGGAACTGTATATCAAAAACATCCAGGATTCCACAGATAATAACAATGATATAAACTCTGCAAAAGGTACGAAGGATGAAAATGCAAATATCAGCCTTCTCACTGATAATGGCTACATTTCTTCATATGCACCTTTCAATGACATCTACGGAAACGATGCGTTTTCCCTGGAAATAAGAATTCCCCGGGATATACATAACCAAGGCGTCAATACTATGAACTACTCCCTCGTGGTTTTGCTCCTTACCGGCATCATTTTTGGTGTTTCCGTAACAACCCTGCTTAAAAGATCACACATATCACGCCTCAAGAAGCTTCAGAATGAAGTGAGAGACATCAGCAATCTGGGAGATTTCTCTAAGAGAGTATGCCATGAAGGAACTGATGAAATTTCCGACCTTGGAAAATCAATAAACAGGATGCTTGAATCACTTGAAAGCTCACAGAATTTAATTATAAAAAGAGATACTACTATTAATGCTATTTTGCAGGCAATGCCTGACATGATGTTCCAGATCAAAAAAGATGGAACCATTTGCAATTACAAACTCTCCACGGATAACTGTATTTACGAATCTCCTGAAACTGAGCTCAATATCAAAATTGATGATGTTTTTCCCGCCCACATTGCAGAAATGGAACTTAAGGTCATAGAACAAGCCCTTCTTACAAACAAGATTCAGACAATGCAATACGCAATGCCTGTTAAGGGCGATATGCGGGATTTCGAAGTAAGAGTGGTAGCCAGTGGTGAAGACGAGGTTATGGCTGTTGTTAAGGACATAACTGAGATCAAGCAGGCAGAGGAGATGCGCAAAAAAGATCTGCTCTTAAAAGAGATACATCACCGGGTAAAGAACAACCTCCAGATCATATCAAGTCTGCTAAGACTCCAATCAAGAAAATTCACTGACAAAAATACCATAGAGGCTTTCAGAAAAAGTCAAATACGTGCCAAATCAATGGCAATTGCCCACGAAAAATTGTACCAGTCGCATAACATTGAGAATATAGAATTCGAAACTTATGTCGACACCCTCACTAAATACTTGCTAAGTTCATATGGCTGTGATCCTGCAGATATCAAAATTGATATAAAGATTAAAAACATAACACAAGGAATTGATACAGCCATTCCACTGGGCCTTATCATAAATGAGATCATTTCAAATGCCTTGAAACACGCATTTACGGGTCAAAGGGGGAAAATTCTAATAGAAATGATCCCTGAGCAAGATGGCCTTTACATGCTCGTTATCAGGGATGACGGAATCGGATTCCCGGAAGACATAGATTTCATGAAAACGGAATCATTGGGGATGCAACTTGTTGTTTCATTGGTTGAACAAATTGAAGGAACCATAGAACTCATTAGAGGGCACGGCACAGAATTTAGAATCACATTCAAAGAACTATCCTATAAAAGAAGGGACTACTAATGACTAATGAAAAGATAATGATAGTCGAAGACGAGAAAGTAGTAGCCCTTGATATCAAATGTAGTTTGGAACATTTTGGATACTCTGTCCCATGTATGGCGGCCAGTGGTGAAGATGCCATTGAATTCGTTAACAGATTCAATCCTGATCTGATATTGATGGATATAGTCCTTAAAGGAAAGATAGATGGTATAGATGCTGCAAAGGCCATACGTAAAAATTCAGATATACCGGTTATCTATCTTACCGCCTATTCGGACGAGAGAACACTGCAAAGAGCAAAACTCACAGAACCTTTCGGCCACATTTTAAAACCCTTTGACGAAAGGGAGCTTCGAACCAATATTGAAATTGCATTATATAAAAATGAAAAAGAGAAGGAAAAACTTTTCGATCATGAAAAATGGATTACTTCACTGCACAATAATTTCGGTGATGCGCTCATATCCACTGATAACAATGGAACAATTAAATACATGAACCCTCTGGCACAAGCACTCACCGGATATAAGCAAGAAGAAGCCCTAGGACAGAAAATAAGTAAAATACTCAAGGTCGTTTGTGAAGATAATAAGTGTGCAGAGGATCCAACAAAAAAAGTTATTCGAGAGGGTGCATTCTTTGGTCTTGATGACAACACAATACTGATATCAAAAGATAACACCCACATACCACTTGACATAATAGGCTCCCCAATTACAAATAAGAGAAACGAGGTCATCGGTACTGTCATTATTTTTTACGACATAACTGACAGGAAAAAAATAGAAAGATCGTTCCGAAGTTTTGAAGTTGCTTATGTATGATCGATTCTGTAATTCTTTTTTACGTATACTGGTTCTTTAACGCCACAAGTACAAGCAGCAATGAAAACAGCAACATAGCTGCACAGATATAAAAAGGCAGTTCAAATGAAATATAACCTGCAAGAAGCCCACCCATAATAGGGCCAAGTGCCATTCCGGCTGCCTGGGAAGCTGTTATAGAACTTACTTTGGAACTAACCGACACTCCCGCAAGTTCAACTGCAAGAGCCATTACTGGTGTTTCCACTGCAGCCATGGATATACCCTGGACTGCACGCAGTACTATTAGCTGGGTGACGTTGTCAACATGACCAAGACCAATTACGATTGGAATATTGAGTAGCAGACCCAGTGCAATTATCCGTTTTCTTCCTATACGATCTGATATAAATCCCATAGGAGTCTGGAATATCACCCTCACAATAACATAAGCAGAAACCGCAATACTGAGAGATATCGGACCGGTATTGAGCCGTGTTTCATATTCGGGCAGGAAAGCAAATATAATCATTATCCCTGCCATCATCATGAACATTGCAATTGAAAGGATTGCAAACTGAAATCCTTGCTTCGGCTCCGATATATTTTTCTTTTGAGCTGTAACATCATGAGTCTCCGATACAAAAAATGATATTAATATCAAGCTTACAAGACCCAGTAACGCACACACATAGAATGCTGTGACAAAACCGTAATAACTGGCAAGTATACCACCTATGATGGAGCCGGTGCCAAAACCAAAACCCCTGACAGTGGAATATATACCGATTGCAACGCCTCTTGTGCTGCTTGTTGACATGTGAGTGACCATTGCAACAATAGCAGGCACAGTTGCACCTACAGTGATTCCCTGTACAATGCGAAGCAGCACCAGCTGATCAAAACTATTGGTGTTGGCATAAATGAAAGATATCAGAGTAAATCCTGCCATTCCAAGAACAACAAAAGGCTTTCTTCTGTTAAGAGAATCTGACAAGCGGCCAAGAAATGGCTGTGAAATAGCATTTGACAGTCCAAAAACAGTAGCAATGATGCCTGCCCTGACAACTATCGGTGTGTCAGAGAAAATATTACTATCCAGGCCAACTATGTACAAAGGAAGCAGGAATGCAAGCATCCCGGTACCCAGATCCTTGAATAACTTGGAAAGAGAGAGCACATAAAGTGCAGGATCTAATTTCTGTTCATCTTTTTGAAGTACCGGAGCATCTGAATTCATCATACGACCTGTGTATGGTGATTATGTCTCAAACTATAAAAGCATAGAATCAGGAATCATACATATAGAATATTTCGCAAACATCCTGATATTGACAGAGAAATGATGTCCTTGGACAGAAAAAAATCATCAGAATGATTAAATGCAGGACCTAAATATGTCCTGCTTTAAAAGATTCATTCAACGACAATGAGTCCGCCTTTTGTCCATGGATGGGTAACAAGTTCATATTTATAAGTGCCCACATCTTCAAACGTGTAGGTGAAAGTATCATTTTTCCTGAGTGTCGGAGACTGGAAACTGTCCCCCCCTACAAGATTTCCTTTTATGATAAAGGCCACTGAATCATTATTTATCCACCTGACAGTATCGCCTGGTGAGATCATGCTTGAGTAAGGATGGAATTCATATTCATTGATATATATAATCGCATCTGCCTCAACAGATTGTGACTCTGAAGATTGCTCATCAACACAACCTGAAAAGGATAATGATAATACAGATATTAGCATTATCAGGAAAATTAGACTTCTTGCTCTCATATTCTTAGAAGAATTACTATTTCCTAATAACACTTTTGATGGTAAATTAATTCCTTTCACGCTGCATTAGGTACATTTCTTCAAGACGACCAATGGTCTCAACATCTTCAACAGATTTGTCAGACCTTACATTTACCAGTCTCGGGAAACGAAGTGCATAACCAGATTCATAATTGACACTTTTCTGGATCTCTTCAAATGCAACCTCAAAGATTATCTCAGGCTTAATTTCGACCTCTGTTCCAGACTCCACTATAATAAGTTCAGAGAATATTTCCGTGAGTTCGGCAAGTTGTTCATCTGAAAAACCAGTCGCAACACGCCCAACAGGCAGGAAACGTCCTGTGTCAGGATCATGACATGCAAGTGCGTAGGACCCAAGGAAACTGGTACGCCGACCGTATCCCCATTCTGCGCCTATTACAACAAGATCCAGAGTCTCCATGACAGGCTTTTTCTTGAGCCAGTTCTTACCGCGTTTTCCCGGAGAATAAGGTGACTCCGGGTTCTTTATCATCACGCCTTCATGACCTGCTTTAAGAGCAGCATTGTATATTTCCACAATTTTTTCAGAATCATCGGTCAGATACTGGGTATCGACGTTGATCTTAGCCCCATTTTTGACACAACCCTTAAGATTCTCCCTTCTCTGTACGAGCGGAAGGTCAAGCAGACCCTCACCATTTAGATACATAATATCAAAAAGATTGAGTATGAGAGGAATCTCACGTGCTGTAGCCTGAACATCATGTTTTCTTCTGAAACGTTTCAGTATTTCCTGGAATGCCTTTGGTCTTCCATTTTCATCGATGGCCACGGCTTCACCGTCAAGTATTGCAGACTCAGCACTTACATTCTCCCTTACTGCTTCTACGATATCAGGAAGAGAATCTGTTATATTCTCAAGGCGGCGGGAGAAAAGAGTGATATTATCACCTTCTTTGTGTATCTGCACCCTTGCCCCGTCAAATTTCCACTCTACTGCAGCAGTTCCTATATCTGAAAGAGCTGCATCAAGACTTGGAGTTATCTGAGCCAGCATCATGCGTATGGGCCGATTGAGCTCAAGGCCAAGAGATAGTACTGCATCTCTTCCACCTTCTCTGGCGGTGCTCGCGACAAGTCCGAGGTCATTGCTAAGCATGAAAGCCCTTTCAATTTCCTCTGCAGGAACATCGAAGGCTTTGGAAATGGCATCCCTTACTATGCCTTCGCCAACTCCTATCCTTAGTTCTTCCACTGCAAGGCGTGCAATATAGCTCACCTCTTCCGGTGAAGTTGAATTAAAAAGATACTGAAGATTTTTTATTTTAGATGTCTGGGAACCTTTTCCTGATGCTTTAGAAATAGCCTTGAATCTTTCAAATACATCAAGAATAGAGAGATCATTGGACTCCTCCATGAATGAAGAGAAGGTAGCCTGGCCACTGGATACCTTTTTTAGAGCTCTTGAAGCAGTTTTACCGATATCACCTGTTTCCCTTACAAGTTCCTTTATATCAGAAACCGCAAGTCCTGCTGATTTTGCAAGAGCATTGTAAAGAATACCGGCACCAACACCAATCTCTTCGCTGCTCCATGCAGGAAAGATCTCACCCATCACAAAATGAGTGACAACCGGAAGTTCCTCAGGAGTGACCTGTTCAAGCAATTCAGCAACCAGAGATGCCATATCTAGGGAACCGGAAGTGCTCTCGATGACCTTGCAGATCTGAGAGAATTCTCTAAAACTTGTCATTATATGATCCTCGTCCCGGAAATATCGAATTTCAGTCCCTGTAAATGGATATCATGTCACTCAGAATCGCACTCGCTGTTTCAATGGAACCTGCTCCACGCCCTGTTACAGTGATGGGGCCGGAAAGGTCAGTTTGCACGGATGCAACATTAAGAGAACCACCAACTGCCAGTGGGTGATCTATTGGCACCAGTTTAGGAGCCACATTTATCCTGCTGTCGTTGACCTCTCCTATTAGTTTGATAACATAACCATCATTATGAGCCAGCAACAGTGCTTCAGGTGTAATCTTCGTTATGCCTGTGACTGTGACATCCTCATGAGTTGCATTCATTCCGAATATGCAATTTGCAAGTATGACCATTTTGCAGACAGTATCAATACCCTCCACATCATATGTCGGATCGGTTTCAGCATACCCAAGCTCCTGCGCCTCTGCAAGCATCTGCTCATACGGAGCATGCTCCTCCATCATACGGGTGAGGATGTAATTACAGGTACCGTTGAATATACCTTCAACATTGGTGATCCTATTACCTGCCAGCACATCTCTTGCAAGATTCAATACAGGCATTGCACCACCTACAGTCGCTTCGAACAGGAATTTGGAACCAACGGCATTGGCAGCTTCCATAAGCTTGCCGTATTGCATCGCAAGGGGACCTTTGTTTGAGGTGACCAGATTCCTTCTGTGTTTGAACGCCATAAGCATGTTCTCAAGACCGACACCACCAGTTACTATATTGGTGGGAGTTGTTTCCACAACAAGCTCGTGGTCAATACTCTCTATAATCTCAAGTCCGGTAAGCTTTTCAGCACCAACTGTACTTTCTGTGTTCTTTCTGGAGATAACGGCAGCAAGGTCTACCCCATCTGTATCAATAGCAGCTGCTCTTGAGTCTGCGATCGCAACAACTTTAAAATCAATTCCAATACTTTCAAGATACTCTTGTTTATCAAGAATGACCTTTGCAACACCCTGACCCACTGCACCAAAGCCTATAATAGAAACACGAATTGTTTTCATTAAATTGCCCCCAATTCACTATTAATAGGTTCAATGACCAGAAGATCTTTCTTTTTTGCAATTTCCTTCAGAAGCTCAATAGCGGATGCAAGATGCTCTTTGCTTACTGCATCTATTTTTAATGATGCTGATGATGGCATTTTTATCTTTGGCATAGAAAGGTTGAGGTCAACAATTTCTGCATAGCCTGTGTTATCGATTTTATCTATGGTATCCTGAATATCAGTGTGCACTATATGTCCGATAAGAATTACCGCACCATGCTCAAAATACCTCTTTTCATCAATACGTGCAATACCTATATCGCTATCTTCAAGGCTGGTAATAATACTTTTAAGATTATCCGGTTTTGTCTCAAAAACGATATGAACCGGAATAGTACCGCGGGGAGTCCTTTTTTCATGATGGTGGACCACCGATATCAAATTACCTTTGAACTCGGATACCGGTCGTAAAGCAAGAAGTAACTGCCCGGGGATATCTTTTAACTCAATGTCCATGGAAACTCGCATGTATACCCTCGTAAATATGTAAATAGAATTATTTCTGAATGCTTAACCTCATACACATTAAATGCAGTTATACATTTTGGTTTGAATCTTCTGCATCTTCCCTTTTTTCAAGAATTATAACGTTACCCCGACCTTTCTTGAATTTTCTAACAATACCCCGGCTCTCAAGATCCGATACCATAAGGCTGACCTTGGCTTCAGAGTGTTTTACCTTTGTACGCAATTCCTTCTGGGTAATTCGACCTTCATTCTTTGCAATGAGGTCTATAACCTCTCTTAGATCATCAGGTAACTCCTGCCATTTATCGTCGGGAATTATTGAACCAAAATTATCATGAGAAATATGATGACTGTCATCCTCAGATATAGAGGTTACACTGCGTTGTTTTACAAAATAATATCCCCCAACAGATAACACAGCAATGAAAATAAGAATAAGTATAATACTCAGGGAAAATGGATTGGTTTCTCTATCATTAGCATCTGATAAATTAGCAATTTCATCAAGCTCAGAAAACTCAGTCCCATTAAATGGTGCATCATAATATACAGGAAGCAGGAGCAGATCCATCACGTAGTCCCCATCACCGGTGATGGTTATTTCCTCTTCAGTATATGCCACCAGATTGTTTCCACCATAAAAACTGGCTGATATAAGGTAATCCCCAGGTTCCAGATTAAAGGAATATATCCCATATTTTGCAAGCATTGATTGGGGAGGAGTTGAGTTCACCTCGACAATGACATCTTCCAGAGGATCAAATGAGTTCCACTCATATACCGCACCATGAATGGTTGCCATCTCTGCAGCAGTTGAAAACTGGACACCCGCAAGCATCACGGTTGCGATTAGGCAAAGCAGAATCATTTTTTTGTAAATCACAGGATGTATATTTAGCAAGTACACACATATAATAGTTACTTCGAGCAGGAATCTGAAGAAAGATAAAGTTTTATCAAGTAAAATAAACTGTTTTAAGGCTTTTTTACACAATGAAGCATACGTAAAGTTCCCGTAAAGTAAAGTATGATTATATCCGGCTCTGCGAATCTAAGAATTACAAGTGTAAGTTAAAGCACACCACCAAGTTATTGCTTCCGGGCATATCAACCACCAAATTTGTGCTTGGCTTTCACTTACAAAATAAAAGAAAAAAAACGGGAGAATATTGATTATGAAAATAAGAACATTTACATTAGTTGCTGTAGCAATTATGCTGGTAAGTTTATTTACAGTGACTGCCATGGCAGCAGATCAGCAAAGGGACAGAGACCAGGACTGTACTGGTGTACCTGATGAAGCACTAAGAACGCAGACAAGAACAGGTTTCAATGCTGGCGATGTTGCAACTGGAGAAGCCGGTGTCAGTAACGGATATTGCGATGGCAGCAACTGTGAAGGCAATTATGATAGAGAATGTGATGGTAGCGGTTCCCAGAATGACAGAGACTGTGACGGAGATGGACCAAAGAGAGATGGTTCATGCCAGATCTAAACCGTAAATGAATAAATTATGAAATTCCGGCTAATATAGCCGGAACTTTTTATTATATATAAACATTTAAAATACCATCTAAAATACATAAAAATTCAACAAGAGGAGTGGAGGGTTATCGAATGAAAAAACAAGGATTGAGAATATTTGCATACCTAACTGTAGTACTCATGCTGCTAAGCATCTTTTCGGCAGGAGCACTTGCAGCGTCTGATAATGGACAGAGCAGCGATAATGGAATGTCAGAGAAAAAAGTTCAGGACAACGATAGTTCTGATGAACAATCTGATGAAACAGAAGATGATAATGAACCTTCGGGTGTTCAGGACCATGACAGAGATCATGATATGGTAAATGCCCCTGATGCGACAAGAAAAATGGCCGCAAATAAAGTAATAAACAGAGTTCAGGAAGTTAAGGACACAAGAGATGGATACCTTGAAGCAAAAAACAATTTTGCCAGTATAAAATCTAAGAATCCAAACCTGAATTCTGAAGAAGCTATTGAAGCTACCAAGACATATCTGACCAGTTCTATCGATTATATGCTTTCATTCCTTGTTAACGAAGAATACATCGAGGAACTGGAAGAAGAAAGAGACAATGTAGAAGCTGCAACCACCAGAGCTGAACTTGCAGATTCTGCAAAGAACATCAGGAATATATGGAATGATTCCCGCAAGAACCGCATAGTTACTTCAGGAAAGGTCATCGACAACAAGATCAGTGAAGTTGTAAAAGCATCTGATGCTCTTATACTACGTCTTGAGAATGAGATCACTACCATGAAAGAAAATGGAGAGGATGCAGAAGAACTTGAAGAAATGCTCGCCAAGTACCAGGAGCTCATGGATGATGCGAAGGAAAACCAGGAGCATGCAAGAAATACATATAGAAATGGAAACGGCAGCAACGGTGAGAATGTCCGTGAGGCTAACAGGTATATTGTGCAGGCAGGAAAAGATATCAAGGACGCAAATGGCCTACTCCGGAACATGCTCAAAGAGCTTAAAGAGCAGAGAGAAGGAGTAGTAGTACTCAGTGGAAGTGGCGAGCTCACTGCAGAAGGTGATGGAACTACAGTCCTTTCTGGCAATCTTTCTATTAGCACCATATCGACCAATGCAACACTTGTCATAAAAGATATGGCAGGGAATGCAACAATCGATATTGATGAAGATGAATATGAGTCATCCAACATTGATAATGGCAACAGTACAGACAACAACCGTGCATTTGTCTACCATAATGTCACAGGCGATGTGTTCATTGAAGGAAGCCGTCTTACAGTAATGATTCGTGGAGACAACATTGAACTTACTGCCGAAGGAACAGGTACTGCAGTACTTGCAGGCGATGGTACCTATGAAGTTGAAAGAGAATCCGGCGACTGGGCAAGCCGCTACGTAGACGATGACTCAGATGACGAACAGGATGATGATTCTTCAGACAACGAAGTCGATGACGATTCATCAGACAACGAAGAAGATGATGATTCCCCAGATGACGAACAGGATGATGATTCTTCAGATGATGACAATGAAGATGATTCATCGGATGAAAATGAAAACACTGTCTGAGAGTAGGAATGAATGAGAAACGATATAGGAGTTGAATGAAAATGGTAAAACTAAGAAATATCGTCATCATCGCTGTCCTTCTCTGCGGTGTTGTAATGTCAGGGTGTGCTGATAAAAGTATTACTGAAGAAGAGACAGTAACTAATGATACTGAACCCGAAATAAGTGTTGCAGACGAGCTACTCAGTGAAGAAATGGTGGGTATCACAGACACCGAGATACAGGCTCTTGAAGCTGAACTGGCAGAGCTTGAAGCACTTATTGACGAAATCGATCTTGAAGAAGATATTGTTCTCGAAGAAATATGAATGCCTGGCATTCATGTTTTTTTTGTTTTGACTTTTTTTACATTCTGCTCAAATTTCACGTATCCCTGAATGGGTAGTTTCGTTTTTAGACTCTGTAGAACACCTAATTCTTATTTTAGTGATGCACAAATATTTAATTATATTATAACCTTGACAGATAATGCCAAGGTTATATTTATTGTTCAAAGCAGGACTTCTACAAAGCCTGTCCTTAAGACCTTTTTATACCCTGTTTAAGAGCCTTTTTACCCATATAATCAGGAATTATGTTTTTTTCCACGACCAAATTGGATGTACCGACCCCAACCACGATAATCTTAGACTCAACCGGTTTCTCACCTTCCCTGACTACAATATCCTTTTTAGTTACTTCTATATCTACTTCTCCTTCTAAGTAACCTGCTGCCCTCATGTAATTCATTATGATTTTTTCACCGGTGTTCCTGGCAAACTCATAAGCATCCATATACTGGTAGAATATGGACCTGCCTTCTGGTGAGAACACGAAGTAATTGAGGATATCCTCTTTGGGACCCTTCATTTCTACATCTTCAACGTTTATCCCTACTACAGGATTAAAATCCCTCTTGATAAGTATTTCAACACGCTTGATACCTTTGCCCACAAGAGAACCTACTGCATTACCTACATTAGCATGCTCCGGAACAACTATATCAGCATCTATCAGTTGTTCCATTTCCTCTTTATACGCAACAACAGGACCACCAAGCAGTACAACAGGAGTCTCTACCTTAAAACGAGTGAAATTCTCCCCGGAGAGTATATCCTCAACAACTGATTCCGGAATGCCTTTTATAAGGTAAGAAATAAGATCATATGCCATGTTCTTTGCAACTTGTCTTTTTACCATGCTGCAGAGTTCTTCCTTCTTAGTCCTTGTCAGTTTGCCAAGTTTCTCAGCGCCTATTATGGATGCTTCCGTTTCCCATTGCCTGAAATCTCCAAGTACATGCAGAGCATCAGTTGGAGTGAAACCTATAGATTGTATCAAACGTTTCTTTATAAGGCCATCAATAGCACGGACATTTGGCTGTTTCTTCAGGCGCTGGAAAATATCTACATAAGAAAGAGGAATTCCCTGAATAACATCATATACCTCTTCTTCCATCTTTGTAAGTTCAATAGAACGGACATCTGTGCGTACAAAGAATTTAGTTGGCTGAATATTTTCGCAAAGAAGCGTTCTGGAAGGAGATTTAGTTGTCTGAAGTTTTTCAAGAAAACCAGGATACTCAACTGCAGCACGACAAAGGGGAATCACCCTTCTAGGTCCTACGTGGAACTTTTGATCCTGGGCCCATACATGGCTGTCACCACCTGTAGCAGAGGTTTCCATTTTAATAGCCTTTACCATGGTCTTCCATCCACCTACAATAGCTCCTTGGTCACTAATTTCCGGGACACCACCCCTGATGAGAGCAACGTCCGTACTGGTTCCACCCACATCCACCATTGCACATGTGGGGAATTTTGTAAGGAAACCAGCACCTACAAGACTTGCCGCTGGTCCGGAAAATATTGATTCGATGGGACGCTCCAGTGCTTCCTCCATACCTACTACAGAACCATCACATTTGAGCATGAGAAGATTGGCATCAATATTCCTTGACTTGATGTCCTTCATAATGGATTGGATGAACTTATGTGTGATTGGCAATAACTGAGCATTAAGGTACGCGGTAATAGCCCTGTCATAGGCTCCAACTTCCTGGGAAAGCTCATGTCCGCATACAACAGGCAGCCCTGTAGTCTCGCGAATTATCTGTTTGACGCGGAGTTCATGTTCCGAATTACGGTTGCTGAAAAATGCAGACGTAGAAAATGCTGCAACCTGATCCTTTACCTCAAGGGCAAATCGCTTAACTCCCTCTTCGTCAAGAGGAGCAGCTTCTTCACCATTACTTGTATGACCACCACTAAGTCTAACATAATATTTAGCAGGAAAACCCTCATCAGGAATCACATAATCACCAACCAGAATCACACCTACTGGAAAACCAGTATCTTCCAGTATGGTATTGGTAGAAAGAGTGGTTGAAACTGAGACCAGTTTTACATTTTCAACATAATCCTGATTTAGAGAATCAATTACTTTTTTAATTCCACCTATAGGGTCCGGATAGGTAGTAAGCATTTTAGCAGCATCCAGTATCACACCATCCGAATCACGGATAATAACCCCGTCTGTAAAGGTTCCTCCGGCATCAATGCCAAGACTGTATTGCATTTTTAGTTCACTCCTTGGAAAAATAATCAATTTTAATATATAAAGTGCAGATAAAAAACGGTTTTGCACTATTTAAGCATTACCAATTTAATCTGAAAATCTTCGCCGTTAATCGTATGACCAACACTAAGTCTGGCATAATATCTAGCAAAAATAAGCTCATCACGTACGAACTGTTTGATTCTCTACAAACACCAACCATATAAGCCAATTCGAACCCCATACACATACATAAGAGCAATAATTATAATAGTAATGCAATTGAATTGGATTTGCAGGCTATAGGTTTTGTCGTTTATATAACTGGAAAACTAATTTACAGATACACTTTTATAGAAGAACAAACAACCTGTTTGCACTTAGAAATGATATCATATCTAAGAGGAAAATCATGGGAAATATGATAAAAACTACATTATTGCTGGCATCCCTCACCGGTTTACTGGTCATTGTCGGCCGTATAATAGGTGGGACGTCAGGAATGATCATTGCATTTATATTTGCGATAATCATGAACTTTGGAAGCTACTGGTACAGTGACAAGATCGTTCTGAAAATGTACCATGCACAGGAAGCCACTGCAGCTGAAGCTCCACAACTCCATGGAATTGTTCAGAAACTGGCCCTGCGTGCAGGTCTTCCAATGCCAAAAGTATACATTGTGAATACTTCTATGCCAAATGCATTTGCAACAGGCAGAGACCCACAGCATGCTGCGGTTGCTGCAACTACAGGAATACTGGACCTTCTAACAGCTGAGGAGCTGGAAGGTGTACTGGCACATGAAATGGCACACGTAAAGAATCGTGACACACTGATAAGCGCAGTAGCTGCAACCATTGCAGGTGTTATCACCATGATAGCAACATGGGTCAAATGGGCAGCCATATTTGGAGGAATTGGCGGAAGAGATGATAACGGTGCAAACAATATAATTGGTTTTCTGGCACTTGCAATCGTTGCTCCACTGGCAGCAACAGTAATCCAGCTTGCAATCTCAAGGTCAAGAGAGTTTGCAGCCGATGAAGAAGGAGCACGTATATCACAGAAACCATGGGCTTTGGCAAGCGCACTTGAGAAACTTGAATACGGCAGCAAAAATTATCGCCAGAGAAAAGGCGATGTGCAGCCGTCCCAGACCACCGCTCACATGTTCATCGTGAACCCATTGAAAGGAAGCGCACTTATGAACCTGTTCAGAACACACCCTGTAACAGAAGAGCGTATCAGACGCCTTCGTGCAATGTAATCTGAAGGATTAGAAATTAAAGAGGCTTGTCTGTCCCCTTTCCACGAGATGGATAACCTCTACACCATTTTCTTCGAGCTTGATGGAAAGATATTGCCTGTGACAACCGTTCGGACTTTTTTCCGCACACATTAATATCACCCTGCCGCCCTCTTCATTTACTTTCCTGATAAGGTTCATGAGCTTTTCAAAGCTGCTTTTAAAAGAGTCTGTTTCCATATATTCAGCATAAGTGGAATCACGCATTCCCCCAACACCTTCAAAATGAGAATACATGATTCCATTCTTTGGGAGAATCGACTCCAGTGATTCCTTGTCGTAGTCCTTAAACGTAGACTGTGGGTATCTTCGTATATCCACAAGATAAGTAACCTTATTCTCAATAAGTATGCCAATAAAATCATTGACCTGACGATTTCCATATCCTACCGTATAGCACTTCATTCTTTGCACCATCATTTATGTAATAGGTGAAGTGTTATTTTTTTATTTAAATGTTGATACGGGATTTATGACTTATGCCAGATATGAACCTTACGAACTTGCACACTCCACAAAACATGAAAATTGTTCCTGCTCATCGATAAGAATATCACTAAGAAAGGCTATTTTGTCCATGCATTTTAATATAAGGAAAATATTTATATTGGTTTTGTTGAAACTAAAATGTGATATTCCTTTTTGATGCATATTTGGAATGGCATCTGAAAATATCAAACCATCATACTTATTCAAATTTGTAGACTAAGAGGATAAAATGAAAGTATCTGTCAGCACTTCAAAGATCAATGGTGAAGTATTTGCACCACCGTCTAAAAGTTATACACACCGGGCAATCACGATTGCCGCCCTGTCGGATGAATGTGTGATTCATCGGCCCCTTCTCTCAGCTGATACCCTTGCAACAATACGTGCATGTGAGGCATTAGGAGCAACTATTGAAAAAACAGAAGATAAACTCCATGTAACCGGAGTTAATAGTAAGCCCTTTGTCCCCAATGATGTCATAGATGTCGCAAACTCAGGAACTACTTTGAGGTTCATGACAGCAGTTTCAGCACTTACCAATGGAGTGACGGTGCTTACAGGTGACAGCTCAATAAGAAACAGGCCAAATCAACCGCTGCTTGACGTATTGAACAAACTTAGTGTCGAAGCATATTCAACTCGTGGCAATGGATGCGCCCCTCTTGTTGTGCGTGGTGGATTAAAGGGAGCCATAACAATGATAGACGGCTCAATAAGTTCACAATTCATTTCCGCACTGCTCATCGCATGTCCTTTAACAACCCAGAGCACAACCCTTTCCATAAAAGGGGAAATGAAATCAAGACCTTATGTTGATGTCACCATCGAGCTGATTGAAAAGGCAGGTGCTGAGATTCTTATTGAGGAAAGCAACAATATTAAGTTCATAATACCTGCAAACCAGAGATATAATCTCAAAGAATATACCGTTCCGGGAGACTTCTCGTCAGCTTCCTATCTGTTGGCTGCTGCAGCAATCACAGGTTCCACCGTGACCGTTAAGAACCTCTTCCCCTCAAAACAGGGAGATGTAGATATAATCGATGTCCTTGGACGTATGGGAGCAAAAATCTCATGGGACAAAAAGAACGGAGTAGTAAACGTTACAGGAAACGGCCTCAAAGGAACTACTTTCGATGCAGGAGCAACACCTGATCTTGTGCCCACCATTGCTGTACTTGCAGCATGTGCTGAAGGTATGACAGTAATAGAGAATGCAGAACATGTGCGTTACAAAGAAACAGACAGACTTCATGCAATGGCACTTGAACTGACAAAAATGGGGATCTCCGTAAAAGAAGAACCAGATCAACTAATGATCACGGGCGGTACGTTGCACGGTGCGCAGCTACATGGATGGCATGACCACAGAATAGTCATGGCACTCACAATTGCCGGAATGGTTGCAGGAGATACAACAATAGATACTGCGGAATCCGTGGAGATATCTTTCCCTAACTTCTTTGAGGAAATGATGGCTCTTGGAGCACAGATAACTCCTTTCTAATAAAAATAAAAAATTGGGAAGATAACTTCCCTTTTATTTTCCTGAATAGGAACTTTCAGCAGATCTGCTGCTTATGGCTTTTTTACGCATATAATCGGGAATTACGTCTTTTTCCACAACCAACCGGGATGTGCCAATTCCAACTACAATTACCTTACTTTCAACCGGTTCTTCGCCTTCTCTGGTCATAAGGTCCTTTTTAGTCACCTCAATGTTTACCTCATCTTTTGAGTAACCTGCTGCCTTCATATAATCCATTATTATTTTCTTACCGCTGTTACGGGCAAATTCATAAGCATCCATATACTGCGGGAATATGGCCCTTCCCCCTGGTGAAAAAACAAAGTATTGTATAACCTCTTTGGCATTTTTCAACTCCTCATCCGTAACATCAGCCCCTGTAATTGGAGCAAAATCCCGTTTGATGAGTATCTCAACACGCTTGATACCTTTGCCCACAAGAGAACCAACAGCATTTCCTACATTAGCATGCTCCGGAACAACTATATTAGCATCAAGCAGCTTTTCCATCTCCTCTTTATAGGCAACTACAGGACCACCAAGCAATACCACCGGAGTTTCCACTTTAAAACGAGTGAAGTTATCCCCGGAAAGCATCTGGTTAATAACCGAGTCCTGTATACCTGTGACCAGATATGAAACAAGGTCTTTTGCCATGTTCCTTGCAACCTGCCGTTTTACCATTATTGAAAATTCTTCCTTGCTGGTCCTTAACTGCTTGGCAAGTCGTTCAGCCCCTATTATAGATGCTTCTGCATCCCATAGACTGAACTCCCCAAGCACATGCAGGGCATCTGTAGGAGTGAAACCAATAGACTGGACCAGCCGTTTCTGTATGAGGCTGTCAAGGGCACGAACACTTGGCTGTTTCTTCAGGCGCTGGAATAGATCTACATAAGAAAGAGGGTTTCCCTGAATAGTATCATATATCTCTTCCTCAGTCCTTGTGAGTTCAAGAGGTTTAAGGCCCGTGCGCACAAAGAACTTTGTTGCCTGTATGTTTTCGCAAAGAAGTTTTCTGGAAGGTGATTTAGATTCCTTGAGCCTGTCGAGGAAACCGGCGTACAAGACAGCAGCACGGCAAAGAGGTATCACCCTTCTGGGCCCTAAGTAGAATTTTTGTTCCTGAGCCCATATGTGACTGTCGCCACCTGTGGCAGAGGTTTCCATTCTTATAGCTTTTACCATGGTCTTCCAACCACCGACAATGGCTCCCTGAGCACTTATTTCCGGAACACCATCCCTGATAAGAGCAACATCTGTGCTGGTACCTCCCACGTCCACCATGGCACATGTCGGGTATTTCGTAAGAAAAGCAGCACCTACAAGACTTGCTGCAGGTCCGGAAAATATCGATTCAATTGGTCGCTCAAGTGCCTCTTCCATACCCACTACAGAACCGTCACATTTGAGCATGAGGAGATTAGCATCTATTCCCCTTGACTTGATGTCCTGCATAATAGACTGAATAAACTTGTGAGTAATGGGCAATAGCTGGGCATTAAGATAGGCAGTAATGGCTCTGTCATAGGCACCCACTTCCTGAGAAAGCTCATGTCCGCACACAACAGGCATTCCTGTGACCTCACGAATTATCTGTTTGACACGGAGTTCATGGTCTGAATTACGATTGCTGAAAAAAGAAGAAACTGAAAATGCTGCAACATGGTCCTTCACTTCAAGAGCAAAATTTCTAACTCCCTCTTCATCAAGAGGAGCGGCTTCTTCACCATTACTGGTATGGCCACCACTAAGTCTGACATAGTACTGGGCAGGAAAACCATCATTGGGAATGACATAATCGCCAACCAGTATTACACCTACTGGAAAACCCGTATCTTCTAGTATAGTATTGGTCGAAAGAGTTGTTGAAACAGAAACCAGCTTTATATCTTTCACATAATCCGGATTCAGAGTATCAATTACTTTTTTAATTCCACCAATTGGATCTGGATATGTAGTCAGCACTTTAGCAGCATCCAGTATCAAACCATCCGAATCACGGATAATAACCCCATCTGTAAAGGTTCCTCCGGCATCAATGCCCAGACTGTATTGCATTTTGATTCACTCCTAGAAACAAAGATCAAAGTTAATAATTAACAGTGCAAAAATGAATGGTTTTGCAATATTTAAGCATTATCCGCTAGGTCAGGCAATAAATGGAGTTAAAACAGAAATGAGAACGAAATTATGTACTGAATAAAAAAAAAGTAGTAGGCATAAAGCCTACACTTGTTTTAAAATTATTTTGCCGGGATGACAAGTGATCTCTCACCAGCAGGCTCGAACTCTTTGAGTGCGCCCTTTGCGAACTCCTTCCTTCGCTTTGTAAAGTCAAATGGCAGGAGCTTGTCTGCGAAACAGACCTTGACGAGTGGGTTGACTGCGTATGCATCTCTACGTCCAGCATGTGCGCCGGAGGTGATAGCTGCGTATCCACCCTGGTGACCTACGTTCATTGCGTAGTTTGGATAGTTTGGTCCACGCAGTTCAAGAGCCATACCTTCGTCGGACTGGTATGAGAGAACGTTGGTTGCACCACACTGATCCTGCAGATCGAATCCGAAGAAAACGAGTCTTCCTTGTGCAGGTACATTAAGAGATACCATCCGGAAAGACCAGCGTTTCCGTTTCCTGTTGCGATTGAAACAGCGGAACCTGCTGCTGCGGAAAGACTTGTTGCTCTCTGAGATCCACCAAAGTAATCTTCGAGGATTGTTGGGTACTTCTCGATACCACTCATGTTTTCTTAAGCATCAGGGACATTATTCCTGGCTTTGAAGGTTTCATCGGGTTCTGGAAGAAGTCCATTTCCATGCCTGAGCCCCCAAACATCTCGTTATTGACCCTCTCGGTTATTTCGTCCAATATCATCTTATAGGAGATACAATGGGGGTCGACTCCCTTTATTTCCCCTTCTGTGGGGGTTATGGCATTGTAAGGGCAGCCACCTCTGCAGTATTTTATATGGGCACAGTCCTTACAGTGCTGGTCCACGTACTCTTTGTAAGCGAACATGAGCTTCCAGGCATCAGACTTTGCAAGTTCTTCAATGCTTGGATGGTCGTGGACATTACCCATTACGTATTCTGGCATGCCTACAAAGCGATAGCAGGGATATATGCCTCCATCAGGGCCTACGGCTAAGACATCTCCCATACAGTCCACGAAGGTACAGACAGCACCTCTGCCTCCAAATACGCCCTTACAAAGGTGGTCGATGTTCATGACTTCAATCCGGTCCATGTTTTCCAAGTATTTGTCCAAGAGGTAAATTAGGAGTCTGCCGTATTCTTCCGGGTCAAGAGCCCATTTTTCTGGTTCGTCACCGCGTAAAGAGGGTAGAGCAGGGTGGAACTTGAGAATCCAGCCGTTTTCCAAGTAAAAATTGAAAATATCATCCCTATATTTTTCAGAATAGGAGGTGAAAGTGGTGATGAACCTCACGGAAAGTCCGTGTTCTTTTGCTATCCTGTAGCCACGCATGGTTTTTTCGAAATATCCTTCCCCTCTCTGGAAATCATTAAGTTTTTTCGGGCCGTCGAGACTTGAACCGATAGGAATGTTATATTCCGCAAAAATTTCAGCTATTTCGTCTGTCATCTTCCAGAGGTTGGTCTGTATGGCAAAAGCCACTTTCTTCGGCTTTACTCCTTCAACAAGGATTGGTAAAGCCTCCTTGTAGAAATCCGCGCCTGCCAGGAGTGGTTCCCCTCCATGGAAAGTAAAGGTAACCGAATCATCTCTGAAGTTTTTGAGCCATTCAACTACTTCTTTTATGGTCTCGATGCTCATTATAGGGGATTTTTCCTCGGAACTCCAGCAATAACTACAGTTTCCTGGACAGCCAAGGGTGGGAATCAACATCACGTGAAAAGACATTTTTATAGCACCTTTTTTTAAGTCCCTTTAAGGTTCTTCAAATTATTAGTAGTTTTCTAAAAGTCATCCTCCCCATAAACCAGTGATCGGATAGGTCTTCGAATGGATTTTTATTTGCAACTTTCTTTTTCAAGACCTTTTTTCCCCTCATATCGAACATTTTGATTTCGGATTCAGGGTCATAATCTTCTTTGAATGCCTCTAATGTAAGGTTTGCCAGTTCGTTTGAGTCCATACCAGAGCTGATTCCAAAAGAACAAGTGCTTTATCTTTTGAGTTTGCGTGATAAATAGCAGTGTGTATCTCGTATTTATTGGAAAACAAAATCAAAGTTAATAATTGATAGTGTAAAATATAATGGTTTTGCAATATTTAAGCATTACCAGGTAAAGAAGAACCAAACAAGATTAAAATGCTAAAACAGATTCAAAAAAAGAGTAAGTAACAGGCATTAAGCCTGCACTTGTTTTAAAATTACTTTGCTGGAATAATGAGTGATCTCTCACCAGCAGGCTCGAACTCTTTGAGTGCGCCCTTTGCGAACTCCTTCCTTGGCTGTGTGAAGTCAAATGGTAGGAGTTTGTCTGCGAAACAGACCTTGACAAGTGGGTTGACTGCGTATGCGTCTCCACGTCCTGCGTGTGCACCGGAAGTGATTGCTGCATATCCACCCTGGTGACCTACGTTCATTGCGTAGTTTGGATAGTTTGGTCCACGCAGTTCAAGAGCAAGACCTTCGTCGGACTGGTACGAGAATACGTTTGTAGCACCACACTGATCCTGCAGATCGAATCCGAAGAAACCGAGTCTTCCGAGTGCTTCCTTGTGGAGGTACATACTGAGGTACCATCCGGAAAGACCAGCGTTTCCGTTTCCTGTTGCGATTGAAACAGCGGAACCAGCTGCTGCGGAAAGACTTGTTGCTCTCTGAGATCCACCGAAGTGGTCTTCGAGGGTTGTTGGGTACTTCTCGTAGTTCTCGATACCGTAGATGGTGGACTCTGTTGCGATGTCCTTTACTACATCGAGGTTTGCCTTTACCTTGTTGTCTGTACCCTTGTTTGCTGCACCGTCGTACTTGTCGTTGATGTAGTCAACGTTGTAGTAGAGGTTGTCATCAAGGATGTTGTTACAGTATGCTGCTGTTGCGTACTGAGTGAAACCTACACCACCGGACATGTATGAACCGAGCCAGATCTGGTCGTAAAGCATACATCCTGCACCGACTACTTCAAGAGCTACGTGTGCTGGGTCTTCTGCATCTACACGGCTTGTTTGTACGATATCTGCGAGGTGTCCAAATGGAATTCCTCCAGGCTCGTTTGGTGCACGTGCACGTCTTGCTGGGAGCATTTCACCCATCTGGATAACACCAGCGTGCTTTGCTGCGTATGAAAGGTCAGCTACTGCTGCTTCACCAGCACACATGCTGTATGCTGAAATGAATGACATACCGACCTGCATAGCCATCCACCTGCTTGTCTGACCACCATCTGTGGTTCTGCTGACAATAGTTGGGATGTGTGCTGCCTGGAATGAGTGCTTGCCGATAGCTGCTTTGAGCTGCTCTGCCTGCTCTGCAGGGAATTCCTTGTTGATGTCAATAAGGAACTGGCTGTCGATCTCGTCTGCAAGTTCATCGTCACCGGTGAACATCTTTACGTAACAGTCATCTACAAGTGCAGGGTGTGTCTCGACCATGTGTTCCTGAACAACTGCCCCACCAGGAAGTGCGTGGTTGAGTGTCTCAAGGTAGTGGTTGATTGTTTCTGGTGTGACTTCGATACCGAGCCTCTTCTCGAGTGTCTCGTGTGCCATGTCCATACCGACAATTACGGTCCTTCTGATGTCATCCCACATCTGCTGCATTGCTGCATTGTTGACGTAGTGAAGATCATCCAACTCAACCATGTCATCTGTTCCTGAAAGGAATGATGGGGTAAGTGCTCTCTGACCGAGTGGGATACCACCACAGTGCATCATTGGATTGTAACCGACAAGTCCTCTCTTTGCTGCGAGGGCTTCACCAGCTTTTCTCATTTCTAATTTTCTAGGGTTCTGATCGACACCAAGTCTGTGGTACTCTACGGTCTTGTCGGTGATCTCTCCACCGTTCATCTTGTTAGTACCATGTTCTTTTGTGTACTTGATCTCCATGTGTTTTGCAAACTTTCTCTGTCTGTCATCTGCCATTGTCATCACCTCAGTTTTCCGGCTTAAAACCATAAATGGTTCTCTTATCGAATACCCTGTGTACCCATTCAATGACTTCTGCGTCGTCTCTGAATGCAACGTTGTCAACACGGTATATGGTTGTTCTCTTTGCTGCTTCTTCTGCAGACATTGGTTTTCCGAGGTCAACCTTCTTATCGATTGGTCTTCCTACCTGGTCCTTGTGCATTGTGATTACATCGCCTTCTTTTCTGCACCTTTCAAGCATGTCAAACATTACACCGTCTTCTGGAAGTCTGAGTGAGTGACCGTGTACTGTTGCGCCTCTAAGACTTGCGAGTGCTGGGCAGGTCATTTCAGTTTCCATCTGGAACTTTGCGAGTTCTTCCATGTCTCTTTCACGAGCTTCAACGACCTGACGCCCGGAAAGTGTACCTGGGTCGACACCTCTGAAGTTAATTGCTGCTGCGTAGGATCTGAAGTATGGTGTTGATGGTGCGTTGTACATTGAGTCAACGAACTGCACATACCTTATTCTGTCACCAGCTTTTGCGCCTGGTGTTGGTTCTACCATTTCTCTGACTGAACATTCTGGTTCGCCCATTTCTGCAAGTGGTGGGTGAGTGCTTGGGTAGTCACTACCTGGTGCACGGTGTCCGAGAACAAGTGTCAGGTCATCGTCGGAGATATCTCTAAGTTTCTCCACTTTGCCGGACATGTGTTTTCTTCTATTTTCAGCAACTGATGTTGCTCCTGGATAATATTGTGGTTCATATGCCATAATTATTCACTCCTAATTCTCTAATGATCTCATTGTGGTTTTCACGGCTTTCACGAGTTCGTTCAGTTTTTCTCTCGAGCATGATTCGCCTCGTGTCACTCCTGTCACAATTTCCATTACCCTTCCTTTTGTTAAAATATCACTATCCTTTGGTTTCACAAGTTTTGTCTTTACTCCTGCCTTTGCGAAATCTTCAAAATCAACAAGGGTCTGGCAAACAACTACTGCAGGAATATTTGCTTCCTCAAGTATTTTCTTTACCTTCCTCACTACATGATCCCTTATGTTCCCTGTGTGGATAACAGCAACTTTATGCCTGTTTATCTGTGCGATCTCTTCAGGACTCATTCCAAAAGAGCCGGAACCCATATTGGTATCCGGAACACCTGAACCGGTGTTCAGCACAAGCACACTAACCTGGATTTCCTCTCGACGCATCCCGTATGTTAATTCACAAACGGGTTTTGTGATATGTCTTCTACCGGGACTCATTGCAACTGCAATCACATCAGGCCTGCCAGTTTCGGAAAGAGTGCCACGCTGTGCAAGACCTCCTCCTCTGCCAAGACCCATTCCGTGTCTGCAATCAACAACCTGCGTTTCCCGATCAAACATGCTATCACTCGTCTTTGATTTCAGGTTTAAGGATACATACTGGCTGGTTCTTCAGTTTTCCTTTGGGATCTGTCATTCCAGTCATCAGAGGATCAGCATCTGGTCCACGTTTAGCATAATCGCTTACAGTCTGTCTCCTTGGAATGAAATTACCTTCCCGGAATTCAAATGATACAGGAAGAACTCGCTCACAAATGTCCCTTACACGCCCTTTTGTATCAGCATCGACAACTTCCATTCGAATGCTACCAACGCTTACAGCAAGTTCTATCGCCTGACCTGCAACTTCGATAACAGTGTTCCCGGAATGATTCACAGGAAGTCCTGTGGCAGGTCCGTATGGAACGGTCTGTGGAAGTCGGGGGCCATGAATGAACAGCCTTATGATGCCTTCGATTTCAGCCATCTCACTGAGTAATGATTGAGCTGTTTCGGGTTTCAACAGTCTTGAAGGAAATATTTCAAGCTGCACAATATTTGCGTCGGAGAAAGCTTCGGACATTTTTGCTACCTTTTTCATTTAATGTGATATTTAAGGAGGGAGATTTAGTCTTAGAGCGCACCTGCCACTGCCTTGATTGGTTCCTTGAACTCTGGAATGGATCCAAATACGTTACCGACAAGTGATGATGTCTTCTCAACTGTTGACATCTGTGTGCCTGCATCAAGTGAGACTGCTGCACATACACAAGGAATTGCAAAACCTCTTGAGTGTCTGGTTACAACGTGGTTACCGTTGAAGATACCCGGTCCGCCGCCACCATAGATGGAGTGACTGAAGAATGAGAATCCTACTGCAGTACCCTGTGCTCTACCCATGTCACAGCCTGGAAGACCTGTTTCCTTCTCAAGCATATCGTTGAAGTAGAGGATGGTTGAGGATACGTTCTGAGCTGCTCTGCCTGCTGCACAGTTTACCATGGTTGCTGCAAGCTGACCTGCTGATGCACATGCATTCCACATGGAAACGTCGTTTGCCTTGTAGAAGTTGTATCCGGATGGTGCAGTCTTGTCTACGGAGATGACACCTGCTTCAAGAGCTCTGTCAACTGTGGACTGAATAACAGTACCGATTGTACCGTTCTTACCGTTCTCTTTTACGATGTCGTAAACGTAGTTGCCTGCGTTAAGACCCTGATATGCAAGACCAAGTAACTGGTGTCTCTCGAAAGGACCTACAGCGTTACCCATCTCGTACATACCTACCTGCTCGAAGATGGATGAGAGTGCTGCTGCATTCATTGCCTTCTTGCCGGTAATTGCTGCTACGTGGTTTGTTGTGATGTTTCTCAGTGAGTAACCAAGACCTTCGTTGTTCTGTGGGATACTGAGAATGGATGCGATGTTTGCGCCTTTCATGTCCATTGTCTGTGGATAGCTTCCCCATACAGCGGACTTTACTATTGGTGCATCGAACATGTCAGTGTTGAACATGTCAATGATTGTCTGAACTACTGCTGCACCGGTTACGGTACTTCCGGATACGTAGTCAGCACCGATCTGTGTCCTTACGGTTGGGATCTGAACGATCAGCTGCTTTCCGCCACCAAGTTCCTTTACATTGGTGTCGTCATCGTCGCTTACGCTTACGAGTTTCTTTACTGCGTCCATGATTGCACCGGAATTGCCTACAATATCGTAGTCAAGTTCCCTACCAAGGATCTGCTTTTTTGCTCCACCCATAGCACCGGTTTTCAGTGATTTCTCGATACCTGCGAGATTTACTGCAACAGTCCTCTTGGTGTCTTTAATGATATTTTGAATCGCTGCGTTTCTGGTTGGCGCGATAGCTAAAAGATCAACGCCACTTTCCAACAGTTTACCTCTGTCGTCGTAAATGTCTATTGTGTCAGACACGAATATTTTCCTCCTATGTTTCTATTCAGAAATCGCCCATTTGGAAACGTACAGATTAACGAATGAAAGTCAATTACTCTGTACCACACAGTAATTTCTGTACGGAAATCTTCCATTGGGAATTCTCGGATTTATTAAGCAACAATGACGTTTAAACCTTTTGCATCATTTTGGAACAATTTCGCAATCATCAAACGCAAGTAAAAAGAGTAAATGAAAATAATTGAGTATGTATCCAATAAAAATGTAAGGAGATTATATTTAAGATAAGATATAATTTCAGACCAAATACCAAAATGATATCTGGAAGAAGTCATACAATGGTCATCCACAAACCTTTAAGTACCTATATAATAAGTAATCCGTTCTATGGAAATCATCGCTGACGTAGGAGGCAATCCGGGAATCGATTGCAAAGGATTCTGTACCTATTGTTATTTTAAGAAAGTAAAAGAAAATCCTCCTTTTGGATGCAAATACTGCCTTCCCTTCAAAAAAGGTTGTGACTACTGCACCAGAGGTATAAGGGAAGCCTATTCAGGTTTCAAACCAGGACAATATGTGTTTCAGGAACTTTACCAGAAACTTAAAATGAACTCCGCGGATGTCGACAAGATAACCATCAGTGGTGGCGGAGATGTGAGTTGTTATCCCGATCTCATGGAACTTATCGCCAATCTGGCACAATTCGAATTACCCATTCATCTGGGATATACAAGCGGTAAAGGATTCAGCAAAGGAGATGAAGCTGAATTCTTAATAGAACACGGAGTAACAGAAGTTTCATTCACCGTATTTGCAACTGACCCGGAGCTTAGAAGGAAATACATGCGTGACCCTGAACCTGAAGCCGCACTTAAAGTGCTCCGCCAGCTCTGCCAGCATTGTGACGTATATGCCGCAATTGTCCTTATCCCCGGAGTCAATGACGGAGAAGTACTCGAAAAAACATTGACTGACCTTGTGGAAATGGGAGCAAAAGGAGCGATACTCATGCGCTTTGCCAACAAGACTGAAGAAGGGCTCATACTTAACAATGCCCCGGTCATGGAAGGTATTGAAACACACGGCATAGATGAATTCACACAAATCGTCCGCGATGCTGCTTCAAAACATAATCTACGCATCACAGGAACACCACTCGAAGACCCACTCATCGGCTCCCCATACGCCATACGCAATGAAAAGGAAGCCCTTGTCAAACTTCCCGAGCTAAGAAAAGACGCTACGATACTCTCCAGCAGGGCTTCTGAGCAAAGACTTCAGGAAATCTTCACAAAACTTGGGAGTGACGTCAATGTTGTTGCAGTCGATAAAGACATTGGTTGCCTCATCACCATTGAAGACCTGAATAAACTAGACCTGAAAAATGTCAAGGAAACTGTCATAATACCAGGGAGAGCATTCGTATATGATTCGGAAGCAACAACTGCGCTTTCCAGGGACGGAATCTCACGATTTGTCCGCAGGGGACCTGAAATGCTTACATATGACGGTGAAATGTCAATAGGCCATTCAAAAGAAGAGGTTCTCGAATTTGAAATAGAGCAAATCACAGAGCTAATCCATGGGATAAATGCCATTGGAATGCCTATGAAAGAATAAACATTGGAAAAGCACAATAAGATAATAGAAAATAGTAGACGGGCTACATGAACTCCATTAGCCCTGTCTGCTTCGAGCGATCATTCTCAAAAAGGGATTTCATATCCAACCCAATTATCTCGATTCTTTGTTTTGTATAGCTCGAAACATTGTAATCATGGGCTACTTTCTTTGAGACTTTTAGGTATTTTTTTACAGACCCTTCATGAACCGTCAGTATTACACTCCCACCACATTTTGGACAAACACCTGTAAGAGGCGGCCTGCGGAATTTTGCAGCACATTTAAGGCACCTTGTACTCTGACGGGAGAATGCCCTGAGATTTCCGAACATGTCTGGCAGAAAGTGGGATATAAGCACCCTCTCAGCCACATCAGAAGCATCCACCGCACGTATCTTATCTGCCAATGCAAGCTGGGCATCCATCTTCTCCACCATGCTCCCAAGGGTCTTGTAGGCACTGTGAAGAGGACCTGATGCGATATCATTGGTATGATGAGTGAACATAAAATGATCATATTGCTCAGGAGTTCCAAGCCTGCGGCTTATAAGGTCTATTTGTCCCTCCAGTTCCTTGGGATTTGTATAATTTAGGCTTGCCTCGTAGAACTCAAGAGGATAATGATCACAAACATCGATATTATGAGCTTCCTTGTCAACCTCACTTGGATCTATACGTGTTGTAAGAACAAGTGGTGCATCCATTTTCCCACCTCTTTTTTCAGGCAGGTAATCTCTTGAGAAATTGATAAGACCATCCATCAACAACATAACACAATCCTCATCACCATCACAGTTTCTTCTTTTTGCCGCATGGAAGAAAGGATGTGCGTAACCCACTGATGCCTTGGTAAAACCTACAAGTCTTCCAAGGACACCTGCTGATGTATGCGGTGCAAGGCCCATGAGCATTACACCTACAAGATCATCAATTGTCTCTGCCTTGTAATAAGGCTCCTCATGATAGTATTTCACAAGCAGGTCATCTATGTAATGGGTAGTACGCAGGAGGTATTCACCACAATCGTATGAAACTACAAGATCCTGTACTTTAAGGCAGACTACCTGATCATCCGTTTCCAGAGGATTTCCATATATGTCCTCTCTGTACCCAAGTTTCTTCAGTTTCTCAACTGTGATACTAAGTTCATCGGCACGGATATGTGTAAGCGGAATGTCGGACATATCATACCTGACAGTCCCATCCTTGAAAGTAAAAAGGTCATGTTTCGCCCGCAGGATTCCTTTTTCGAGAGGTTCCGGAGTCATTGTCCCGGACATCATGCGCTTGACACCTTTTACTTCGATATTAGTATCCCTCTCACCAATGTTTTCAAAAGCATTCTGGTAGACCTCTTTGAAATCGATATTCTGCATCTTCACGCATGTGGTCTTTGAACCACATTTTGGACATTTCTCTTTTTGCACCGATATGCCACAACGCGGACACGATAATTTAGGAACTGTGAACTCGCCACAATCACACCGATACCAGAACGTATCCTTTCCACATGCAGGACATGCACGATTACCGATCTCAACCCGAATCTGCCCGACCTTCCCATTCATAGAAGACATGTAACCTGCAGCCGCTTCCATTTTCCGGGTATTTCCGGCAGAATCCCCTATCGGGAACAATACATGAGGAGCAGGAGTCATCTTTCTCTTATTTGATTTTTCCGGACGCCCCATCCTTGCACCAATCCTCACAGGTGCACGAGCACGTACGATCAGGCCACTCACTTCATTAACTGATCCTATGGTGTCTGTGGATTCAACAGTACTCCATTTCTTATTCAGGCCTCTGTCAAGACCCAGACATCTGACAAAAGGTAGAGGCTCATCAATGATGATCCTTCCCTCATGAATTCTGTGCAGGACAAGCAAATGCTCAAGAAGGATTTTTATGCCATTTTCAGTACTTTTTTCAAATGGAAGTTCAAGACTTGTCCCGTCACCAGAAAGGACACCGTTCTCTGATATGAACGAGACAAGTGTAGCGAACTCATCAATTGTGATATCATGCCAGAGATATGTATATGCTGGATGTAGAGGAACACCATATTTGTCACATAGTTCCAGTGAAAATTCCTGAGAAGGCAATTCAAGCTCACTTCGGGAATATGATGCAGTCGGAACTTGTTTCTCAAACTCCTGTATCCACCATTCAAAACAGTATGAAGATGGCACAAGAGGATGATTGTTCTCAAGGAAATCACCGTAATTGATCAATATCTCACCGATATCCAGTATGCATTCCACTTCAGGATGGATCTGAATTGCATGTTCTTCATCATCCACCCGGATGACATCACCAGACCTGAGTCTGACAGTGGGGCCTTCTATACTATCTACTGGCGCCATTCCGGCAGCTTTACCGGGACGCTCCACCTTGAGCTGGGTGCCTGAAACGATAAAACTGTCCATTATATACATGCTGGCAGGGCTTATGCCGGCGGCTGCAAAGGATGTGTTTCTTGAACGTCCGTACCTTAACCTGAAACCACCTGGACGCATTGGATGAGAGAACACCGGCCTCCCTGCTATCAGGTCACGCAGGTATTTGTCTTTTGGTTTTACGCCGACAAACCCGTCATCATCGTCATCATCGCCACTCTTTGCTCCAGCTATAAGTGTGTTCAGCCAGTCCCATCCATCCATCTCGAGCTTGTTGACGTGTTTGAGAACCTTCGGAGCTTTCAGAGCCAGACCTTCTGCAAGCACAAGACACATACCACCACGTACTCTGTTGGTACCTATCCTGTCAAGGTTCCTGTAACCTTCAACTTCTTCAGCTTCCGTGGGTTCCCCGTCAATACATATGGGGCAGTTTTCCACAATTAACCTGATCTCATCTTCGGAAGGAGTATACTGCAAGGTTGCCACTCGTCTGTAAAGCAGAATTTCCTCAACATATCTTTCAACTTCTTCCTTGCGCGGCTTGAACCGATCAATGCCAACTGCACGGCGTACATAGTCACCCACAAGTACGGAAAGTGCCTGGGCCGTACCGCCTGCACTACGTATGGGACCTGAGTAAAATATCCTGATGAATTCGCTTCCATCATCGTTTTTGCCAAGAGTTACCTTGTCTATTCCCTCTATCGGTGCGGCAACCACACCTTCTGTGAGCATTGCAACAGATACGCGTATGGAAGCCTCTATCGCAGCTTCCTTGGATTCAAATTCCCCCACAGCACCCTCAGCAACAGCTTTACCTATTGCAAGAGCACCTTCTTCACGAGACATGGTCTCTTCGTACTTGCGTATCTCCTCTGCAACACCTTTCACACCAATGAGATTTTCCACCCTGTCTGCAAGGTCTTTTGCAAGAGGTATCTCAACATTCGGTTTGGGATCTCTCCCTTTTGAGCGTGCACTGTTTGCAATATCGATCTCACTATGAAGCTTTGATTCAAGCTCCTCAAAATAATCCCTCATAGAATCGCTAACTACTATTTCACCCATTCATAACAGCCCTCGATGAGTTTGCACTTATGCGTTTGTCATTAAAAATTGTTTTCCTGCATTAAGTGTGCGCTTCATAAATTAATATATTAAAGTACAAATTACTATTAATTAAACTAGATTATAAGCTTTAGGAAGGATGTGGATAAAAACAAATAATCATATTGATGTTTAGTGCTTACTGTGCTCATACCAGTAGCCAGTACAAATGTAGTCAGTGACCATAACCTCAAGGTCAATGAATACAATGAGAATACAGACTAGGTATCATCTTTTCTTAAAAGTCTTTTGGGCAATGAAATTATCAAACTTCTAATAATGACAAACGATGGTGAAGAGGTATGCATCAAAGCAGTTACTGAAGATGCATGCGTTACCATCTTTGGAGAAATTGATAATAACGAGGAAATTGGTGAAGCAATAATCATAGGAACGAACGAAAAGATAGTTCAAAATGTACTTACTTTCAATGATCCACTGGGAACATTTCTTGATGCAAAAGAAAATGATGAAATCGTGATTGAGCCAGTGGGCCTTGTGAACAATGTCACATTTGCCGTAGCAAATGTGTTACTAAAATATTCACAACTGCTTGGACTGACATAATCAGTCAAATAACAAAGTGATGTTAAGTAACTAAGGTCAGCGAATATCCAATTCGCTGGCCATTTCCCTATACGACCGACCCTTGTCGGTTGTAATGAACATATTTCCTTTTTGTTCGATGAGTTCCTTTTCTTCCAGTCTTATAAGATATTTATTTGCAATTGTGGAATTCAGGTTCGCTCCATAAACTATTTGGGTCTTTTTTGCCCCATCTGCAGCTAACTTTAAGATAGCAATTGTTATATCCAGCCTACTCCTTCTAATAGTAATGCCCCCAGCATTCTATTCAAATAGTACCACTTAAACCAATGACACAAAGGTGTATTGGCAATACTCTATTAATTACTCAACTCATTGTCAAGAACATATTTAACATCATCGATATGTAATTGTTCTCAGTAAATATGTTACTAATTAGATACTAAGAAGAACAAATAAAAACTACCAACAACAGTTAGATTTATAATTAATAGAGCAATAGGTGTATCGTTAATATCTCAAATGCGGAGTAAACAAGTGGTCAACGGCAGTAGGCTCAATATATCCCGCTAAAACTTAGAGATAAACACACAAAATACACTGTGCGAGAGTAGCCAAGCGGTCAACGGCGATGGACTCAAGATCCATTTTCGCAGGAATTCGTGGGTTCGATTCCCCCCTCTCGCACCATTTTCAATATGTAGCCTTTTCTGATTTACTCTGCTAGGATCATGTTTTTGTCGTAATCTGACATCATTTTGCAAGTTGGATTATTTTCACATGAGTTAGATTGCTATCAATATGCAAATAATAATAAACACAGTTTTAGCAAAAGCAGCATCATTGCCGCCAACACAGAGTTTTTGCAGAGCGATTGCAAAATCTCCATGATTTTTTTGTGACTACCACCCATCCTTTAGAGAATCTTAGGATTGCAGTGTTTCAGACTTTAGACAGAAATAGAAAAGATTATAAGAGGTTGGAATTGAGGAGTGTTAAGGAGTATAATTCCAATAACTTAATGGGTGGTATGTGTGGAGAAACGTATTGCCAGGCAAAATTGGAAATCGAGAGGTTGGTGGATTATTTGTAGGTTTTGGAATTAAGCCAGGTGCATATTGACTTCGAGGTATGAGGTTAAAATATGAATATTGCAGATGTCTTCTTAAACAATAATGGACAATTAAATTTGAATGCCATTGGTGTTATCTTAACTGCTATTGGTGTTATCGTTGCGATTATTTTACCTTTGCGGAGAGACATCCAATCTGGAAAAAATAATAAAATTAATCAATTTCATAAAGAAATGGAGAAACTTGTTGCTCCATTATATTCTAAAAAAGACGATACATATATTTTTGTAAAATTGCAGCTACACAGTCAAAACCGTGGGCGTGAAGGGTATAAAGATTATTCAACTTTTTGGGAGAATATTGAGCGATATAAGTATCTAGGGCCAACTGAATTACGTTCAGCACTAGATAATTATTTAGAATCCACAGATGATGGAATGAGTGATGAATCTTATCAAAAAGCAAAAACAGAATTAGTTGAAGTAGTCGAAAATAGATATGCTGAACTTGAAAATGTGATTTCAAAGCTCGGAGATAAAATATAGACTTTTTGAAAAATTGGATGATTCGGTAATATTCCTCTGAAGAAAAAAGTGAAATTCGTAACAACACCTACTTCCCCGAAAACTCCCTATCAAAGCCTGTTGTCCTCTTGGTGAAATGAGACCCATATACCTACATACATTTTTTGCTCACAAAATCCAAATGCTTATTTCTCCCAATCTCATTCATAATAGCAATCGGAATAAAATAAATAATAAAAGGGTCTATTACCGCGAAATCATAGAATACTTTAAACATACTCATGCAGGAGTTAGAATCCCTTCTCCCGCACAACACCAAAGGTGATCTTTTTTGTCAAATCCAATAGAACGTGATACCGTTGTATCAGCCATTGTTGATATTTTAAGAGAGGCAGAGACCGTGCTGCCACAGGACGTTGTAGATTCGCTTCAGAAGGCTGCATCAGAAGAAACATCCCCTGTTGCAAAGGAGCAACTTGAAGCTATCCTTAAGAACATAGAGATAGCGAGTACCAGAGGAGTTCCCATGTGTCAGGACACAGGCATACTCATATTCTTTGTAGAACTTGGGCGCAAAGCCTTGTTGGATTTCAGTCTGGAAGACGCCATACTCGAAGGTGCGAAGAAAGCAACTGAATCTATCCCACTGCGCCCGAACGCTGTAGACCCGATAACTCGTGGAAATAGCGGAGATAACAGCGGAATGGGCATCCCTGATATAAAATACGAACTGGTTGAAGGAAGCAGCATCAAGATAACTGTTGCACCGAAGGGTGCAGGTTCTGAGAACATGAGTGCTATCAAAATGCTCAATCCAACTGAAAAGGACAGGATACGCAATTTTGTCCTTGAGACAGTGCTGAACGCAGGTGGCAAACCATGTCCCCCTATAATAGTTGGCGTAGGTATTGGCGGCTCCTTCGACAAATCTGCAAGACTTGCAAAATCAGCCCTGCTTGAGGATGTTGACAATATGAATGAAGAAGAGCGAAGTCTACTTGAGGACATCAACTCCCTTGGTATCGGACCAATGGGACTTGGCGGAAAGACAACAGCACTTGCAGTACACATGAAAAAAGCTCATTGTCATACAGCATCTTTGCCGGTGGCAGTGAATATCCAGTGCTGGGCCAATCGTCATGCTTCAGTCACCCTTGGCGGTGATGAATAATGGAATACAAACTTACCACACCATTGAAAAAAGAAGATATCAGCAAGCTCAATGCCGGTGATGTAGTTTATCTGAGCGGGACCATATTCACAGCCAGAGATGAAGCCCATGCCAGAGTCCTGGAAATGGCAGAGGAAAAGAAAGAACTGCCTTTTGACCTGGAAGGTGCTGTCATCTATCACTGCGGCCCCCTTATGAAAGAAACTGACGATGAATGGGAAGTCGTTGCCGCAGGGCCCACCACAAGTGCCCGAATGTCAAAGATGACACCAAAACTTCTCGATATACATGAAGTTCGTGCCTTTGTGGGAAAAGGCGGAATGGACAACGTTAAAGAAGCCATGGAAAACAAGGCAATTTACCTTGCCTTCACAGGCGGATGTGCGGCATTGGCCGCCATTAGCATCGAAAAAGTAATCAAGGTCCATTGGCTGGACTTAGGGATGCCGGAAGCTGTGTGGGAACTACATGTAGATAATTTCGGACCGCTCGTTGTTGGGATAGACTCACACAACAATGACATGTTCCTGGAAATTAGTAAAAAAGCAAAGGCGGCTTATTCTAAAATCGAATAAGCCATACTGTTCTTATTTTCAGATCAGGAAAGTAAACACAAACCATGCAATCAGTGTCAATATAATAGAGTGTTTTAAACCAAGTGACACTGAACCTTCTCCCATCTGTCCTGCCACCAGTCCGCTCATGAATCCCTGAATGACAGATGCATGTAACATCAGACGAGTGTACGCTGCCGGATCAAAAGCTCCAACGAACGTGCTTCCTGCACCGGCTGCGGATGCAGCCTTGCCCGCTTCTGCCATAGTTGGTACGAATGTAGCAGTAAGCATGGCTATTACAAAAATGAAAACGAAGAATGACATGTAAGTGATGACCACATACACCATCATGTTACCGCGCCTTTCGCGCTCCAGCATTTTCACTTCTCTTGCATCACGGGCAGCAGCTTCAAGAACAGAAGATACACGACCTCCAGCCGTGCTTGCCTGTGTAATAAGGGAGACTGACCTTACAATAATAGGAGTTGATATCCTCACTGCAAAACTTCTCAGTGAATCTTCGAAAGATACACCCCAGGACATTGCAGAATCCATACCCTGAACTTCTTTGGTCAGAGCACCATATTCGCCCTTGGCAATAGTATTGACAGCATTTGGAAGAGTTAATCCTGCCCTGCTCATTTCAGATACATCCCTCAGGAAAGTGGGAAGGTATTCCTCAATTGTACTGGTCCTTTTGTATTTTTTATGAAAAGCAATGGAAGGAGGTGTTATTGCTATGAGAACTGTGAAAATGATAACGTCATCTATTATTGGCGTACCCCAGGTAGCGGCCATCCCAATTGCAAAAAATGCCAATGCCAGAGGGATACTCAGGACAAACGTATATTCAGGATTTATGCTAAGTGTTTTGAGAGGATCCTTGAAGAAGTCTTTTACAAGCACATTTTTCGTTGCTTCCTCCATCTTTAAGTCTATCAGATCATCTTCAATTATGGATAGTTCTTCCTCTGTAAGCAATTCTTTAGAACCCAATTTCCGTTGGAAAATATCAAGTATTTTCATTTTATGCCTCCGGAGTAAGCATACTGATAACTACAACGTACATTATGCTGCCAATTGGTATCAATGCGTAAATTATGATATAAAGGTAGATCATCTGTGCATTTCCCATAATGGACATGATGGATATAACCACCACAAGGAAAAGCGGACCTGCAACAAAAGCCGTTACATAGGTTTCACCCATAAGACCCAGTGTCTCAAGGAATTCCTTCTGGCTCTGGCGGTTTTCCATGATATACTGATCAGTCTTTATGCGGAAATATGACTCCAATTGACCTCCAGAAGTCACAACCGTAATTGCACCCTGCAGAAAGTCCTGCAACGCACTGGATGGAGTTGTGGCTGCAAGATTCTTCATCGCACTAACCAGATCATGACCAAGGATCTCAAGGTCACGTACCAGATAGCGGCATTCAACAGACATCTCGCCATAGATATCATTAATTGCAAGTGATCTGAAAAGATCAACAGGAAGTACACCTGCACCCGACATTGCTGACATATAGTTCACAGCATACGGAAGCATGCTGTCGATCCTTCTTTTGCGGTCACCTGCCATTAAAGAAGGATATATCTGGAACAATTTGTAAACAATTATAAACACCACAGCAGTGAAAATAACTCCAAATACCAGTCCAAGTACGATGGACTTGTATTGCAGAAATGGTGCAACCCATGCGGGAAACATAATTCTTGTAGCCTTTATTTCAGGAACTCCAAATACCAGCAAAAGTAAAGAAACACCAATAAGAGATATGAATGCACTAATTATAGAACTCAATAATGCACAGGACATGTAGACATCATAAGCCATATCCATTCTGTTTCGCAGGAGACTATGGCGAAGGCCAAAGAAATCAAGTCTTTTCTTTTCGTAGTATTTGCCGAAAAGATTGTAAGCTAAAACCGAATATAAATTAACCATCCAATTCCTGCCTTACGATTTTCATTATCATTTCCGGCTCACGGTTATACGCTACCACTATCTTCGCAAAATCCTTGAAGTTTGAAATCTTTTTATTACGTGCCCATTCCAGGATGTTTTGCCGTTGTTTTAACTCATCACGAACCTTTTCTTCAGTCCAACCCCGGCTTTCCATTACACCTTCGACTACATATGATCTGCCAGAATACTGGAACATATCTCTTGCAGCATCCCAGACGAAAACATCATTTGTAAGAAGTTCACCTGTTCGGGGGTCCACACCTACGATCTCCGTAAGTGATTTACAACGCCTTACACGTTCACCGCCAACCTTAACCTGTACCTGAATTGCCACTAGATCAAGGGCCTGTATCATAATCCTTGGCACGTTGATAGGAGGATTCTCCAGCCTGTGTACCACAGATTGTACAGAATCAGCATGCATTGTTGAGAATGTAGTGTGACCTGTGGACATTGCCTGGAAAAGCACATATGCTTCAGCTCCTCGAACCTCACCCACAATAATATATTCAGGCCTCTGCCTCAAAGACGCCCTTAGAAGCTCATACATTTCAATGGAACCTTTGTCCTCACCGGAAAATGCCTGTCTGGTAACTCCGGGAATCCAGTTTGGATGCGAGAGATTCAGCTCCCTTGTATCCTCAATGGAAACTATTTTCATTTCCGGCTGGATGAAAAGTGAAACTGCATTCATTGCAGTGGTCTTACCAGATGCCGTTCCTCCGGCAAATATCAGACTTTTATTAGACTCTACAGACAGCCATAGATAAGCCATCATTGCAGTTGAAAATGTATGGAAATCAACAAGATTTGTAGGACTTATCGGATTGTCTTTGAATCGCCTTATGGTAAAAGTACTACCACGGGTAGTGATCTCCCTGCCCAGTGTCATCTGGATACGTGAACCATCAGGCATAGTAGCATCAAGTATTGGCCTTGCAATCGATATATGCCTGCCACATATCTGGGCAATCCTGATAGCAAAAGAATCCAATACCGCATCTGAAGGGAATTCTATGTTTGACGGTATTGAATTGTACTCTTTGTGATAAATATAGATAGGAGTATTCGGACCATCACAGGAAATATCTTCCAGGTATTGATCCCTCATCAGTACATCGATCTCACCATAACCTACAAAATCACGAACAATATGATACATTATTCGCTCTCTTTTTCGTGGTGAGATATTTATACGATATTCCTGCAAATATTTTACAACATTTTCTTTAAGAAATGCCTCTGCATTCTTACGGGAGATCTCTTTTAGATTTACATCAAGGGTTTCAATGAACTTCAGTTTGATAGCTTCCAGAAGTTCCTGCTCTTTTTCAGTCAGAACAGCCTCAATAGCCTGGTATTGGTACTCATGAGATTCAGGGTCGTATGCAATCCTTATATAACCATACAAAGGATTAACCTCGTATAGCTCTACTTCCTTGAAAGGACTGTCAGCAGGAATAGTAAGATCTACTATGGGCCCATGTTCTACGATATTATAAGGCTCCATTACAAGAGTGTTACGAGAAAATAGTTTACTGGCACGATCCAGCAGTGAACCGGTTTCTTCCTCGTCCAAAAATAATTCATCATTTATAGGTTCTTCTTTATAGATCTCTGAAATGATATTCTCCCAGAATGAATCCTTGTCATATGGAACATCATCTTCATAAGAAGGAATATAAAAATCTTCAAGCTTGCTTTTTAAACTCTCTATACTCACAGGCTCTGAATCCGGCAAAATCAGTTCTGCAAGTTCATCGATAACGTCATCCTCATCCGCAGACATCAAAGTCACTAAAAGATCATCTTCATCATCTGTGTCTTCAATATCCTGATGTTCTATTTCATCCTCTGCAATAGACACATCATTTTCTTCAATGAGGTGCTTCGCAGGAAATACGTGATCCATATCCTCAACTGCGCCTTCAACTGAGACTTCAGAGTTTAATGAAGAGGCTTCTTTTCTCTCAGAAGCAGATTCAGAGTATTCAACCCTCATCGCCTCAATTGGAAGACCGCTTGTATCATCCTTGTCTTCAGTTTGGTCACCTGAAATATTACTCAATATTACCAACCCCAATACTACTGGTCATTTTATTATCTTCCAAATTGATTTTTTTAAGGCATTTTTGTCTTCAATTTAATCGAAAACTCATTTCTTGTTTTTTGACAATGAGAATCTCTTGCCCTTCTTTTTCTTTTCCTTAACTTCTGTTGAAATATCCTCGACCGAAGATTTTATACCTGCGATCTCAGCTGCCTGCCGATTGAAGCCGACAGCCACTGGTGAACCAGGGTATTTCATAACAACTGGTGTTTTAAAAGCCAGAGAATTCTTTACGCTATTCTCTTCAACTATGGTTTCCAGTATCCTGAGGCCAAGGGTCGTTTCTATCCTTTCATTGCTTAACTCATTTTGAGTAACGCCTGACCTGTTAATGATGACTCCACGGAACTGTTTTCCCATGTTGTCAGAAATTGTTTTTATTTTCATTGCGCCTGCAAGAGAGATGATGTCAGGGTTTACTACCTGAATGATTTCATCTGCAAGTGATATGGACAAAATTGAATTTTTGTTGATACCGGTTGGAGAATCAATGATAATGTAATCATACTTTTCTTTTACATCATCTACGATCTCACTGATAACATCAGTATTTGAATTTAAAAAACTATGAAGAGAAATGCTTCCTGGTAAGACACGTAGATTATTAGGCCCGTCATATATTGCGTCTTTTAACTCCGCAGTCCCTGCAAGAACATCATGAAGACTTGCTTTTGAAGCTTCGATTCCCAACATCAGCCCAATCGTGGGCATTCCAATGTCAGTGTCTATTAATAGAGTATTTTTTGCGAATCCTGCAAGTGCAGCACTGAGATTTATAGCAGCTGTAGTTGTGCCAACACCACCCTTCCCTGAAACAATAGTAAAAATTGTTGCCGTCATAAAATACCTCGATAGATGATTACAATGAGTTATTCCCTTTTCATTTGAAGATCCAGTAATTAGTACCACATAAGTATATTCAAGACTTAATACAACTCATAAATATAAATACATATCTATATTATTTGAAATTTCGACATGCATAAACGAATTATTGATATATGATCAGACATCATCATACTCATATGGCACCTGATGACGAAAAAGACATTAAACTATTTCTATATCATGCAAAACAATGTGACCCAAAAAAATGCACCGGCAAGAAAATGGCAAAATTTGGGCTTGTGACCCTTTCTGAGAAAATAGAAAGGATACCTTCAAGATCCATATTACTTGACCCTATGGCTGAAAAAGCTCTTTCACCCGGAGATAGTACTAAAAAAGGTATAACTGTTCTTGACTGTTCATGGGAAGAAGTTGAAAGGGTATTCCCACAACTCCTAAGGATGAAACTCGAACACCGTGCACTCCCATACCTTGTGGCTGCAAATCCCGTGAATTTTGGAAGACCTTTCAAACTCACATCCGTAGAAGCATTTGCCGCTGCACTATACATACTTGGAAATAAACAGCAGGCAGAGAAAGTCATGTCCAAGTTCAACTGGGGCCACACTTTTCTCGAGCTGAACCACGAACCTCTGGAAGAATACTCAGAAGCTAAGGATAGCAGGGATATCTTAAGGATACAAAGTGAATATATGTAAATTCGTGAGTGTTTTAATAAAGGATGTAGCGAAAAATGATACAAATAGGAGTCATTGGTGCCGGCTCATGTGATGATGCTCTGAGAATTACAGCAGAAGAAGTAGGGGCTGAAATCGCAAAAAGCAATGCAATACTGCTTTGTGGCGGGCATGGCGGAGTAATGGAAGCATCAGCATCTGGTGCTAAAAGAGAAGGTGGGACTACAATTGGCATTCTCCCCGGAGAGAGTCGTATAAGTGCAAATGCTTACATTGACATTGCGATCGTGACTGATATGGGGCATGCCAGAAATGTAATAATAGCACGATCTGCGGACGTATTGATAGCCGTTGGAGGCGAATATGGCACACTCTCAGAGATAGCGCACTCGCTTAAAATGGGGAAAACTGTGATCACACTTGAATCTAAATGGGAAATTGATGGCACTGTTAAAGCAAAAAGTCCGAAAGATGCCGTCATGATGGCAATTAACAGCATCAAATAAGGAATTTTTTTATTCGATCCGGAATAAATCAAATTATAGTCTTATATTATAACTCAAGGTCAATACCTATGGGACAATGATCAGAACCCATAACATCAGGCAAAATGAATGCGTCTTTTATCTGATCTTTGATATTTTCACTTGCAAAGAAGTAATCAATTCTCCAACCAACGTTTCTTTCTCTTGCCCTTGTCCGCATGCTCCACCAGGTATAATTATCTGGCTCAGTATTATACATCCTCAGAGTGTCCACATAACCCTTGTCCATGAGTTTATCGATCCAGGCACGCTCTGAAGGCAGGAAACCTGAAACCTTCTCGTTGTCTTTTGGACGGGCCAGGTCAATTTCCTTGTGGGCAGTATTAACATCGCCACATATTATGAGTTTCTTACCTCTGGATTTGAGCGTGTTGGCATATTCAAGAAAAGCATCATAGAACTCCATTTTATATGCAAGTCTTTCAGCAGACGCTTTGCCATTAGGAAAATATATGTTGAAGAGAACGAACTCACCGTAATCAGCAATCTGGACGCGGCCCTCACTATCAAATTTCTCGATACCAAATCCACATTTGATGTTAATTGGTTCTTTTTTAGTGTAGAGTGCCACTCCACTATAACCTTTTTTCTCGGCAGAAGCAAAATAATTATGATAGCCATCGATTTCAAGCATCTCGGAGGGAAGTTGTTCCCTGCGGGCTTTTGTTTCCTGAATACAAAGTATATCAGGTTTTTCTTCATTGAACCAGTCAAGAAAACCTTTTTTGTGAACTGCCCTGATGCCATTAACATTCCATGAAATTATCCTGGTATTGGTCATTTTGTGTCTCCGGAATTCTTGCTGATTATTTGATAACTTATCTATTAAGTATCTTGCTTAATAGATTGCTTTTTTCTTATCCCCGTGATTTTCATTTTAAAATCAGAACAAACAATATATAGTTCTAAATAGGTATCAATACTAAACAAGAATAATGTTTAAATAATAATAATTATTATTTAGGATATGTTCTTACATGGATTATGTGAGAGCAGGAAAAACAAAAAAGTGGGACCAAAATGAAAAAGGCAGACATCAAGTACACAAACCAGCGAATCGAGATATTGGATTTTCTCAGAGAATTTGATGGTCATCCCACTGTCGATGATGTCTATGAGGGAGTAAGGCAAAAACTAACGCGAATCAGCAAAGCCACAGTTTATAGTAACCTAAAGTTTCTGGCTGAAAAGGGCCTGATCAAGGAGGTGAACATTAAGGGAGTTTCGAGGTTTGAATCCAATCTGATACCTCACCACCACACAATATGCATAGAGTGCGGAGAAATAACAGACTACGAATCGGAAGAACTTAGCGATTACGCTATGAAGATAGCAGAAAAAATAGATGACTTTAAAATAGAATCAGCAGACACTAACTTTTACGGAATATGCAAGAAATGTATGGAGATGGAGTAATATGGAAGAAGAAATAGTAACAATGCCACTTATAGGCGATGATGCACCGTCATTTAAAGCAAAAACAACAATGGGAGAAATCAATTTTCCAAAAGACTACAAGGGAAAATGGGTAATCCTTTTCAGTCATCCTGCTGATTTTACCCCAGTGTGTACAACTGAATTCATGACCTTTGCAACGATGCAGGAAGAATTCAGAGAATTAAATACAGAACTTATAGGACTTTCCATTGACAGTATCTATGCACACATTGCATGGTTGCGAACCATCAAAGAAAAGATCGTGTACAAGGGAATGAAAAATATCGAAGTTAATTTCCCGGTTATTGAAGATCTTAAGATGGATGTTGCAAAGAAATTCGGAATGGTGCAGCCAAATGCGTCAGATACCCAGGCAGTAAGAGCAGTATTTATGATGGACCCAAAAGCAAAGGTAAGGGCAATCCTGTACTACCCACTTTCCAATGGTAGGAACATGGATGAGATCAAGAGACTGATTCTGGCAATGCAGAAATCCGATTCAGAAAATATCGCAACCCCTGCAAACTGGCAGCCAGGAGATGATGTGATCATTCCACCACCAGGATCATGCGGAACTGCAAAGGAAAGGGTTGAGACAGAAGAAGAAGGAAAGTACTGCCTGGACTGGTTCATGTGCCTCAAGAAACAGTCTTAAATAGATTAGTTAACTAATAGAAAAAGGTGACCATTATGGGAACAAAAGGCGTGGAAATTTTAGAGAATTTGGGACTGGACATAGCAGACCTGATAGAATCATTAAACAAGGCATTGGCCGATGAATGGCTTGCATACTACCAGTATTGGGTAGGATCAAAGATCGTTAAGGGCCCTATGAGAGAAGCTGCTGCTGCAGAACTCATCGAACATGCAACTGACGAGCTCAGACATGCAGATATGCTTTCTAACAGGATCATGCAGCTTGGAGGAACACCTGTACTCTCACCTGAAGAATGGATGAAAAAAGGTAACTGCGGATACGAATCACCTGAAGATCCATTTGTAAAGAGAATTCTGGAACAGAACATAAAAGGTGAACAATGTGCAATTCAGGTCTATAATTCCATACTTGCAAAAGTAAAAGATAAGGACCCTGTCACATACGAAATAATACTGCAGATCCTCACCGACGAGATCGAGCACGAGGACGACCTTCAGTCTGTTCTCGAAGATATTGAACTTATCCAGAAACAATAAGCTTTAATGAATTACAATTTACATCCTCCTGACATGTACTAAATAACAGGAAGGATGTAACAATTTTTTTTGCTTCATTTATAATCAAATTGCAGCGTGATTTTTTAAATAAACATTAGCCTGCAAGAGTACATACTTCTAGCGACAAATGCAAAGAACCCATACTTTGATTTGCTCAAAATTCTATCTTAATTTTAAACGTAACTATTCAGCCTAGCTCACTTCCACCAAGCTGATTTCTTCATCCACGATCAATTCTGCAACTTTGGAACAAATGAATTGCCATAAAATATTGCACTAATTGCATCGATAACAGATTCAGAATTCTTATTAACAGTAGACACGTATCCTCTTATACGGCAGAAATTTTTTGCACCCTGTTCACTGCGGAAAGTACCTGATATCTTCTGCTGTACTTTCGTCATTCTGATATCTCTTTCAGCCTGATTGTTATCAAACGGAACGTTTTGGTCGTACATAAATCGTAAGATATCCTCTTTATGGCCAATAAACCTATCCAGCAAATTCTTTACCGTGGTCTGCTTCTTACGTCCTCGTTTTTTAGACCGCACATTTGATTCCGGATCAGGAGGATTTTCATTCACTCCTAAACAAGTTATGTGATCATAATCCTCACTGAACCTTTGAATTAGCTCAGTATCTAAAAGATCATTATCAACATGATGTTTAATGCATATCAAGAGATCACTCATTATCTTTGGCCACTGTTGATCCCTGTTTTCGGAAGCTCCAGTTAACTCTCGTAATAAATGTGCATTACATAATGAATGTTGACATTCATATTTGTTGTACGGTTTCCAAAAATCATGTGTTGCAACACCAGTGTAACCTGGTAATATGCCCATAGCATCCATTGCTTCTGAGCCCCTTTTGCGATGTGCAAAATAATAGGTCAGTTTGTCTGTACCTGCCACATGAAGCCAATTACGAACTGCATTTATTCTCATTCCTGTTTCATCCAGATTGATGACAGGAGATTCTTTCAGGAGATGTTTCACTGTATTTTCAAAAGCTCCAAGCTTCTCAAAACAACTACGTTCCGTGTTCACCAAAGTAGCAGGACTTATCTTGCATCCCAAAATATCAGAGAACAACTTGGTAACACGCTGATAAGGAAGTAATTGGTAAGTGTGCAAATAAACTGCAAATGACTTAACTCGATGACCGTATTGAGTCGGCTGAGTTACACCATCTGGAAAAAGAGCTTTGTTTACATGAGAACATTTGGGACATGTTTTAATCTCGCAACGATGTTCAATGCAATTGATAGTTATAGGAGGAATGTCAAAGACCTGTCTTCTTTCATAGTTAGAGGGAACAGAAGCTAACGATCTCCCACAATTGACGCATTGATTAACAGGATGAACAATAACTTCATCCGGATCATCATTTATTCTTAATGTAGTACCAGGATGACCGTTTTGACCACCTACATGCTTATTGGTCTTTTTTCTTTGACTTTTAACGGTTGGTTTATTCCGTGCATAAGAATCAGTAGAAGGTGGTTTGCTACTGTTGCGACTATTCTTTTCAAGCATTTCTTCCAAATGCCTGACACGCTCTTCAAGTTGTGCAATTTGGAGAGATTGATGTTCAATTATCCCAAGTAATCGAGTTACAAGTTCTACTACTGCTTCTGGACCAGCTTCATAAACTGCAAGTATTTCTTCGCGGTCTATACAAATCCCCTCAGATTGATAGACGTTTTTTATGATATTTTACTGAATATTTTTTAACACATAGAATGAAGCCATAGTATATTGTTTTTTGCATCATTAAAACAGTCAGGCTGAATAGTTACTTTTAAACAAAAATTGTAAATTTGATTAAATTGAGTAACATTAATGAGAATGATCAATACTGTTCTTTGTGAAATACAGAAGATCATACACGAATTTCCAGCCTTATGCATGACATGTATCTAAGGCTGTACTACTCTGCTCACAAAAATATTGTTTGCGATAGATATATTTAGAAGAATGTTTGTTAGACTAAAGCATGGGGTTTGTGTAAAAGTAAACTTTTTTATGCATATCCTTATAATCAATACTATGTTTATCATATAATCCATTTATTTGATCGATCACGGAGATAATTATGCATCTCATCATAGCAGAAAAACACATCGCAGCAAAAAGAATAGCAGCGATCCTGGCCCCAGGGAAGACAAAACAAGTTCGTGTGAGCGGAGTAGACACCTATGAATATGAAACAGAAGCGGGAACTAAAATATTCATGGGACTTAGCGGACACATAGTGAAACTTGATTTTCCAAAAGCCTATAACAACTGGCAAAAAGTAGAAGCAAGCGAGCTTATAACTGCGGATGTAATCACTACATCAACACAGGTAAAGATAGTAGCTGCGCTGAAAAAACTAGGGAAAACAGCCACCAAAGTAACAATTGCAACTGACTATGACAGGGAAGGAGAACTCATTGGAGTTGAAGCTCTTGACATCATCCTGAAGGTAAATCCTGATGTCGAATTTGAACGTGTTCACTACAGTGCAATTACTCCAAAGGCCATTGATGATGCTTTTTCAAATCCTGTAAAAGTTGATTTCAACCTGGCAGATGCAGGACACTCAAGACAGGTTATAGACCTTGTATGGGGTGCTTCACTTACACGTTACATATCCCTTTCTGCAGGACGTCTTGGGAAGATGTTCCTTTCAGTAGGAAGAGTACAGTCACCTACTCTTTCACTTATAGTGGAACGTGAGAAGGAAAGGGATGCTTTTATCCCGCAACCCTATTGGGAGCTCTCAGCAATGCTTGAGAGTAAAAAGGGAGAACAGTTCAAGGTAGAGCACCGCACAAAGCGTTTCTGGGACAAGGCAGAAGTTGACGCAGCACTGGAAAAGATATCTATAGGTGACGATGCTGTTGTGACTGACGTCACAACTTCCGAAAAAATAGACAAGCAACCGACTCCTTTTAACACTACCGAATTTATCGGTGCCGCAAGTTCCATCGGTTTTACAGCATCCAATGCAATGAGGATCGCTGAAACACTTTACACCAGCGGTTGGATATCATACCCCAGGACCGATAACACTGTATACCCTGAAAGTCTGGACCTCAGGGCACAGATAGAGATATTCAAGACAGGTGCTTTCAAGCAATACGCACTCAAATTACTTGAGAAGAAAGAACTTGTACCTACAAAAGGCAAGAAAGAGACAACTGACCACCCCCCTATTTTTCCTGCATCCCTTGCCAAGAAATCTGAAATGAACGAGCAGGAATGGAAACTTTACGAACTTGTTGTCAGGCGTTTCTTTGCAACATTTGCCGACCCGGCAAAATGGGAAACCATCCGATCAAAGTTTGACATAAAGGAGGAGGAATTCAAGGCGAACGGTGCAAGACTTGTTGTTTCCGGATGGAGATGGTATTATCATTACAATGCGCCTGAAGACAGACTTTTACCAGAGCTTAGTGAAGGCGATAAGCTCAATGTGAACGAAGTAGAAGTCGAGGCAAAAGAAACACAACCTCCTGGAAGATACGGTCAGGGCAGACTTATAAGAATCATGGAAGAGATGGGACTTGGTACCAAAGCAACCCGTCACGAGATCATCAGTAAACTTTATTCAAGAGCCTACGTGCATGGAAATCCTTTACAGCCTACCAAGACCGCAATTGCTGTTGTTGATGCTCTTGAGAAGTTCGCACCCACCATTTCTAAACCAGATATGACCAGCAAACTTGAAGCTGATATGGACAGGATAGCAGAAGGTGAGATACCTGAAGATGATGTACTGAATGAATCCAGGGAAATGCTGGAGCTGATGTTCAATGACCTTGAAGGAAACAAGGAAGATATCACTGAATCATTGCGTGCTGGTCTTCGAGAGGATAAGATCATTGGTGTTTGTTCTAAGTGTAAGTCCAACCTCATGATAATGAGATCAAAGAGAGGATCCCGTTTTATAGGATGTGACGGGTACCCCGACTGTAATTTTGCACTTCCCCTTCCACGATCAGGACAAATTGTGGTTACAGATAAATTATGCGAGGAACATGGTCTGTACCACATACGCATAATCAACTCCGGTAAAAGGCCATGGAACCTTGGATGTCCACATTGTAACTTCCTTGAATGGCAAAAAACACAGGAAGAAGAAAAACAAAAGCAAGGCACTGACAAGGACAAGGAACGCCCAAAGACAATTAACGATATATCCGGAATTGGGAAGGTTACCGCGGAAAAACTTACTGATGCTGGAATTTGTAGCGTGGATGATCTGTGCACTGCTGATGCTATAGAACTTGCAAAAGTTACAAGTATACCTGTTAAGAAATTAAAGAAATGGCAGTCTGAAATAGATTGAAAGGAGTGAGGTATACATGGAACTGGAATTCAAAGGTGCATGCAGGGAAGTTGGAAGATCGGCAGTCCTCGTTGATGATAAACTTATGATGGATTACGGAGTGTCTCCGGGAGAGCATATAAAGTACCCAGTGAATGGGTCACGTCCTGAGGCTGTGCTTGTATCCCATGCACACATAGACCACTCTGGTGCGGTTCCAAACCTAATGGACCTTGAACCTGATATCTACATGACACCACCTACTTTTGACCTCACACATATGCTGGCAAATGATACATTGAGAATTGCGGAAAGGAAAGGAGAAATACCAGCATATGATTCTATTGACCTCTCAAAGTTTGTCCATAAAACAAAACAAGTGGATACGGGAGTTGAATTTCACACACATGGATACGATGTTGAGTTCCTGAATGCAGGGCATATTCCCGGTGCATCAGCGATCCATGTCCGGGATAAAGAGGGTAAAAGCCTGTTCTATACAGGAGATATCAATACTGACGACACCCGACTGGTTCTCGGTGCAATTGACTTCCCTGATTCAGACATACTCATAACTGAAAGCACATATTTTGGAGATGACCATTCCCCACGAAAAGAAATTGAGAAGGAATTCATCGATTCCGTACAGGACACTCTCAACATTGGAGGCAGTGTTATAATTCCAGCCTTTGCAATCGGAAGAACGCAGGAAATATTGATGCTTCTGGATTCCTATGGAATCAGAGCCTATGTTGATGGAATGGGAGTACAGGCATACAAGATCATGTCAAAACATCCTGAATACATACGCAACCCCACCCATCTTAAAAAAGCATTTTCCAATGCCACCATGGTGACTGGTCGTAAAAGAAACAGAATTGCCCTTGAATCTTCCGTAGTTGTTACTACAGCCGGAATGCTCAACGGCGGACCTGTGCTCTATTACATCAATAAGCTATACAAGGACCCAAAATCGAAGATAATACTTACAGGATACCAGGTGGAAGGTACTAACGGCAGAATGGCATTGGACACCGGAAACATAGATAATGATGGAATTGTCCAGCACCTTAAACCAAAAGTAGAGCAATATGATTTTTCCGCCCACTCCGGAGACAAAGAGCTTAAAGAAATGGTAAAGGAGTTCTGTGACAGAGGGACTGAACATGTCTTCACTATGCATGGAGACGACTGTGAAGGATTTGCAGACTGGGTTAAAGAAGAAATAGGCGTTGAGGCATTCGCACCGGAAATAGGCGAGCGCTTTACACTATAAACCAAAAATATCAATTCACAAACAAGAAGAACTTTGATATTTCATATCATCGTTCATCTTTTTAGTATTTATCATTGCAAGCTTAAGATTTTCTATTGCCTCGCTATGTTCAGGATCGATCAGGAGAACCCTGGAAAAACATTCTGCTGCGTTTTCATATTGTCCAAGACCAAAGTAAGCAAGTCCTTTTTTATTCCATACAACAGCAAACTTATTATCAAGCTCAATTTCTTTGTGAACCTTGCTATAGCAGTTGATGGCTTCGTTATGATCACCCATTACTTCAAGTATATCGCCTTTGTTTACCCATGCATTCTCATTGCCAGGATCAAAGGCAAGTATCCGGTTATAACATTTGATGGACTCTTCATATTCACCCATATTGAAGAGAACCACACCCATATTGCATAAAGCATCAACATCATTTTTGTTGAGAAAAACAGAGTTTCTGAAGCATTCCAACGCCTCTTCATCCCTACCAAGAAAAGAAAGTGCTATACCCTTGTTGTTCCAAACGAGTGCTATAGCCTCATTACTCCATAGTTCAGGATCCAGATGCTCACACTCCAATATGAGCGAAAAATATTCAAACTTCTCTTCCGGATCTTCGGCATCAAATGCTAATTTGAACCATTCTTCCGGCATATCAGGATCCATTCAGTTAACCAACTCCAAAACAAATAACATGATTCTATATACCGCCATAAAGCAGTGCATTATAACTTTTATTTTTTCTCAATGTACATAACATATTAATTAAGCTATCGAAATTATTCGGATAATAAAGGTAAAAATGCCAACAATTAAAGAAAAAAGGATATGAAAATGAATTTTGTGATTTACTGAAAACAATCAACAAACCAATTTTACATCTTCCTGACCCTTGCGTAGATCATCTATGTGAATAAGCCTGTTAGCATCGACACCTACCAGACACATGCCTTTCTTGTCCATTGCCCAAACGTAATGTCTGTCACCTATATCTTCAGGTATTTTCTCAGATGGTAGTTCGGCAGGGTTAATACTGCATGCCTGAAGACCCGGATATTCATCAGGATTAAGTTCCATTATTGTAACCACTTTCTTTAGCAGTGACAACAGGACATTTATATCTTCATGATCCCATTTCCGAATTCTTTCACACATAAGAGGAATCAAAATTTTTGCCACACCGATATTTGCCAGTATCTTATGTGAAAGGCAAATAGAAGCATTGTCATGTTTAACATCGTCATTCGGCCCACGGAAGCAGAAGATACCTTCACTGACCATTACGTCAAGGTCCAATGGGTCTTCAGAACCCTTTATTGCACTTTCCACGACCTCGGTGTCAAGATCATACTCATTAGCAATTCTTATGATAGCTTTTTTTATAACGATATCATTGTCTATCATTTTAACACATCCCTTCAAGCGGAACTATCATTATCATCAAGGTTTTCATGATTAACATTATCCAGTTTTGTCATATCTGAGGGGATATTTATGTTGACAAAACTCTTAAGGCCTTTGTCTATTTTTTTCATCACATCGGCATCCAGGTACAGAACATCGTCCAGAGAAGATACCGGAGCAAGTATGCTCCTGTGTCCTTCCCCCATAGTATGTTCAATTGCCACCAGCATCTTATCCTTGTGATACACAGAATGCAGTGGCTCCTTTGTCCCATACTCACTAATGGGTATCAATGCATCGTGTTCTTCCACCATATTAAACATCATATCAATTAACTGCCCATTAAGAAACGGCATGTCACATGCTACCGTAAAAACATAGTCACCACAGGCTTCCTCAAAACCTGCAAGCATTCCTGCAAGTGGACCTGCATTTTTTATCTTATCTGTTACAACTTTTCTGTCTACGAGATATTCAGAGAATTGCCGCACCTGCTCACTATCCCTCAGAGACACGATAACCTCATCAGAAACTTCATCCAAAACAGCAAGTGTGCGTTCCAGCAATGTGTTGTCCTGATACATCATCAACGCTTTTTCCCTGCCATTAAGACGGGCTCCTAAACCACCTGCCAGCAGTAGTGATGACCTTTTCATAATCATTAACCTCTTATTTTCCAGATTCAGACAACTTCATCTATGCAAGCCCTCTCCTGCGTTCACTCTTATACTCTTCCAGAATGGACTGGACTTGTTTATGTTCTTTTTCCTTGCGCCGCTCATCGGCTCCTTTTTGCCATTCTTCTATCGCACCCTCAAGGATTCCGGGTTCTACAGAAGCGAGGTCACCAATGAGATGAATCTGTACATCTTTTAACACAGGAACATTGCCTTCATAAAAATATTCAAGTGCCCCGTGTGGCATGTCTTCACGTATGATAACTGCCTTGATCTTTGCTTCAACCAGCAATGAAGCCGTTACAGGACCTCCACCACTTGGATCTCTCAGGTAAATTACATCATTTTCCCTGATGCCGTAAAGCTCAATAGTGTGCTGTATCGCTTCCCGCGTGAACGATGAGATGACCTTTACCGGAAGTCCCTCTCCCCTTACTTCTTTTTTGCGTATCTGCTTGAGGCGTTTGTTTTGTTTGCGCTGGTTACGCAGGGATTTTTTCATTTTGCCAAGCTCTTTGTTGAGACGCTCTATTTCATTGTCCCTTATATGAATCTCTTTTTCCCGCCTCACCTGTCGGTAAATTGACGTTTTGACCTTTTTGATGCGCATTTCCAGTTGCTCAACAAATCTTTCCTTTTGTCCAGCCTCGTATTTGAGTTCAGAAACATAATCTTTGAGCTGCTTTATCTGGGAATTCCTATGCCTGAGCTCCTCACGCAGTTTCTTTATTTGTTCATCCACATCGGCAGGTTCTTCTTTTTGCGTTTCTGCCTCCGGCTTCATTCTGATCTTTATCCTTGACTCGGATGCAACCTTTTCGATGGCCTCATCTATGGACTCACCGTTTATCACATGGAACTTTATACTGTCGATATCAAGATATTTAGGAGCTCTCTTCCCAACCTTCGAAAATACATTTTTGTACGCTTTGTACGCGGATAATGCTGCAGTGAGTGAATCACGCTCATGGTCATTGGAATATCCGAATTGTCTGGCAATTGCTATCTTTTCCTCTGCCCGTATCTCACCACCCGGAGTCCAGATAACTGCATTGAAACTGCGGCGTATCTTTTCAACTGCTGATGGAACAGGATAGACATCCGTGGCTACAAGTATTGGTTTACCATATTCAGCTACCAACCTAACAACCTCATCATGTGAGATACCGCGTGTGCTATCAGAAAGAAGCAATTCTCCGTCAAGAGAAATAATAGCAATTCCTACGGTTGTGCCGGGGTCTATTCCGACAATCGTGTATTTGCGTCCTGTTTTTTTGATAGGTATATACTGTATCTTGTCCCTTTCAACATTTTTGACAGTAACCTGGGCATCAGCATTAGCAGAGGGTTTGACCGGCACAAGCTCACGTCTTGCATTTACAGTAAATTCAGCCCGGACATATCCACCAAAGCCCTCAGTAATATGTTCGGAATAAGTAAAACCCGTTTCTCTGGAGAACTTACGCAGGGTGCTCTCGACCTCCCTGCTCTTTTCCCTGACAGCCCCATGGACTTTTCTTCGATAGCGGTTCTGGCTCCAGCCACCTCTGCCAAGTGAACGGGCACGACTTACTTTTATGCGGGTGATATCTTCAAAAAGAGAGACCTCAGCACCTACTCCAAGACTTGCAAGAATTGCACAGGCTTCAGCTTCCTGATTAGGATCCAATTGGTTGAAAGAGAGACCATGCTCCTTTGCCAGACGAAGCAGAGATTTCTGATGAATACCTCCGGTGACCTGCACCAGTTTTGTATTACCTGGGAGTTTTTCAAGAAAACGTATTAGCTCCCGTTTATTTGCTGCGAGCTCAAAAATATTATCAACTGCAATATAATCAGGCCGGTCCTTGTTCAGCATACGGAGTATCCTGTGTAACCGGACCATTGTGTAATGGTTTATCTCGCCATCCCGAAGAACGGCAACGGCATATCTGGGAACCTCCTGTGCCCTGGAAGAGCCCTTTGCTATGTCAATGCCGTATATGACACCGTTTTGCATACAGTTTATTTTATGTCATTACTATGATATATTTATGACTCCTGACCATCTTTTATATGCGATATAACCTCGCTCAAATCCATTTTGATGTTGTATTTGCGCTTGAAGTGTTTGAGCACGTTGGATACATCCCTTTCAAGCAACTCATCCGCATGAAGATGGCTTATTTCCACGCACTGAGGCCAGTCGATGAATTGCACTCCACCCTCGATAACGAAGATGTTGTACTCGCTAAGGTCAGAATGAATGTAACCTTTTTCATAAACTATGCCTACCTGCCTGATGATCTCGTCAAGGAACCATTGCGGTTCTGCAAGTTTTGTCCTGTACAGAAGAGTCCCTTTTGCAACATCCATGACAAGAGCATGGCGATTATTGTCAATTAACTCTGGAACTGAAACATCAGGATATAGTTTCCTGATAATCTCTGCCTCTCTTTTTGCAGCAAGTCTTGCAGCATATATCCATGAGAAATGTTCCTTGCCCTCAAGATGAGAACGTAATCTTTTGACATTCTTAAAACTGGTCCGTCCTTCCCTGTGGAATTTCAGGATAACACCCCGAGGCTCTCCCAGACCAAGCTCAGGTTCCTTCACAGCTTCATGAACCACAGATTCCTTACCAACACCTATCTCATCACCAATGGCACTAATGGTTCCCCTCTTCACAAGAGCATTAAGAGCAAGTGTATCATAACCATCGAAGTATATCTGATAACCTTCATATGGCTGGTTGGTCCCGATAACCATATTGTTCCTTATAAGAGCTTTCATCTTATACACAAGAGAAGAATACGGCAAGCGAGTGAACTTCATTAACTCCTCCACCGGCACCCATTCAAAGTCCCTCATGCCTATCTCAATACCGGTGAGTATGCGCAGATCCTTGCTATCCATTTTCTTGAATAACTTCACAACATCGTCTATCATTTGCTCTGTATTTGCCGGGATGCTTTAGATTGTTTGTGGTAGACTGAAGTTTAAAATGACATAAAGGAAAAACTAAAAAAGAAAAATTGAAGGAATCCTACTCAAACTTCCCCCAGGCTTCTTCCTCAACCCGTCTGATAACTTCTTTCAGTGGCAGACCAATCTTATCAGCAACCTTACGGCAGTCCTCATACTCAGCAGAGATATGCAATATTTCACCTGTCTTGTCCTGCGCGATCTTCACAGCAACCGTAAAATCCTCACTTTTAAGCTGAATGCTTACCTTATCCATCCTGCGGTCAGCAACAAAACGATGGACTGTAGGAATCACACGAATACCTAAAGTGCCGGTCTCTTTCATGATTTCCCTTGCAACCCGTTCACTGTTCTGTGATTTTGTTATGACCTTGATGATATGTCCAGACCTGCCCTTTTTCATTATTGTGGGTGTGATGGCAACATCCCTTGCACCTGCGGCAAGTAGTTTGTCAAACAGGTTCCCCAGAACCTCACCGGTTACATCGTCCACATTGGTTTCCAGTACCTCTATCTGGTCCTTTGTCAGCACGTCAGCGACTTCCACGAGCATGCTGCGCAGCACGTTGGGGTCTTCTGTGTCTGCATCCCCGGCTCCGTAGCCTACTGAAAGGACCTTGCCTTTGGGAAGGTTATCGATCGGCTTTGCAAAATAGGACAACAACGCAGCGCCTGTAGGTGTGAGTAGTTCACGGTTTCCAGAGCCGTATGACAAAAGATTGCCTGCCCTTAGAATCTCCAGGGTTGCCGGTGCAGGCACAGCCATAGAACCATGTGCAGCTTTGACCCTTCCACCACCTACATTGACAGGGGTACAAAATATGGAGTCTGCACCAATCTCATAGATAGCAGCACATGAACCTATCACGTCGGCAAGAGCATCATTCTGCCCCACTTCATGGAAATGGAGTTCTTCCATAGACTCGCCGTGTACTTTTGACTCTGCCTCGGCCATGATGGCAAATACATCAAGTGCGCTCTTTTCAACCGGTGGGGAAAGTCCGGCAGCCTTGATGATATCCACTAGCTCATGATAATGCCGGGAGTGCTCCTCATGTGGCACATTTATGTGCACATTAACTGCATCTATACCCTTCTTATTGGCCCGGTCCACGGAGACTGATACATCAACAGCAGATTCAATTATCTCGCAAATATTTGCCCTGTCAGCACCAAGACTGATAAGACTTCCAAGTATCATATCTCCGGCAGCGCCTGAGAAAGGATCGAATATAAGGGACCTCATTTTTATCTTATCCTAACTGAATGTTCATCATTTCAGACATGAACTTAAAATTGACTTTTATTTTTCAACGGTGCTGTTTCTTGCTTCAGCAACCCTGTTAGCTATCCTTGCGGCAAAAGCACCGGCAACAAATCCTGCATCGATGTTCACAACAGAGAGTACGGAACATGATTGTAGCATAGAGAGCAGGGCAGCCTCACCCTTTGCACCAGCACCATATCCGGTGGATACAGGCAGCCCTATAACAGGAACATCAACAAGACCCGATACAACTGTTGGCAGAGTGCCTTCCCTTCCTGCAGCCACAACAATGGAATCCGGTTTATTTTCCTGCAATGTCTGCATTTCACCGATGAGCCGGTGGAATCCCGCAACTCCGACATCATAAATAGCAATGGTGTCACACCCCATCTCAGATGCCACCATTCTGGCTTCCTCCGCAGCATCGATATCAGCAGTGCCGGCGGTGATTATCGCAACAACGCCACCTGTTCTTGGTGCAGGTGTACCATTGTGGACCACTGCAGCAGTTGAATGCAAGTTCCATTCAAGTTCTTCAGGCTTGAAACTGGATCTAAGCACTTCCCTGTGACTATCACTGAGCCTTGTAATAAGCACTCTTCCTGTTGCACCAACCTGCGCCTTTGCTATTTCCACAACATCATGAGGGTCCTTACCCTCTGCAAGTATAGCTTCCATTATACCTGTACGATGTTTACGGAAGATATCGATCTTGGCGATATCTGTGACAGGAACGTAACCCATAGAACGGATGTCGGATTCTGCAGTTTCGAGATCCAGCTCATTATTTTTCAGCTTGTATAGTACGCTTTTGATATCCATTTATACTCCCTTCTACTTTGGATTATTAATATATAACTGAATTTGAGAATAGCAGAGATATTGTTTGATCATTCAATATGGTCAAACCAAACAATATCTTTATTTTGCCGTTTTAGCACTTTGAATTGTTCCAGCAGTTATACCTGCTTGAACATCTTCCTTGCCATGGCAGCTCTCTGTTCTATGTCAGACCCTTCCAGTTCTTCGACAACGGAACCAAGGACAGTTGGTATATCAATGTGCTGAGGACATTTCTCAAGACACTCACCACACTGGATACACAGAGATGCAAACTCAGGTTTACCTAGACCAACAGCCCCGCCCAACCTTGCAGCATACATAAACCGTTCCCCTTCAAGATTGTCAACCAGGGCCAGATTGTTATAATGCTCAAAACAGAGCGGAATATTCACGCCTGCCGGGCATGGCATGCAGTACTGGCAGCTGGTACAGCCCACTTTCATCAGTTCACGATACTTGCTTTCTACTCTTTTAACCAGTTTCAGTTCACCTTCTGTAAGCGAATCCTGGAATGCATCTTCTGCAATCCTGAGGTTCTCTTCGATGTGTTCTTCCTCGCTCATGCCGGAAAGGATCACTGTGGCCTCCGGATGGTTCCATATCCAGCGGAGAGCCCATTCAGCAGGAGTTCTCTTTGTCGGAGCCTCGTTCCAGATATCATTTACAGCCGAAGGCACGTTCTTGGTAAGGTTTCCTCCACGCAGAGGTTCCATTATGATAACACCAAGACCTTTTGAAGCTGCATATTCTAGTCCGGCTTTGCCTGCCTGATTCTTTTCGTCCAGATAGTTGTACTGGATCTGACAGAAGTCCCAGTCGTAAGCGTCTACTATGCAGTTGAAATCCTCGCTTGCTCCGTGGAAGGAGAAACCAGCATTGATAATACGGCCGTCAGCTTTGGCCTTATCAAGGAAATCAAGCACACCCAGTTTCTCAACACTATCCCACAGGTCTCCAACAAGAGCATGTACAAGATAATAGTCGATATGATCAGTGTTCAGTTTTTCCAGCTGGGCATTCAGAAACTTATCCATATCCTCACGCTTCTCTATAAGCCATGAAGGAAGTTTTGTTGCAATTTTTACTTTTTCACGGTATCCGTCGGCAAGGGCTCGACCTACGAAAGACTCGCTTGCTCCCATGTGATAGGGCCATGCAGTATCAACATAGTTAACTCCCTGGTCTATTGCATCGCGTACTTGTCTGGTGGCTCTTTCTTCATCAATACTACCGTCTTCCTTTGAGGCGAGGCGCATGCATCCGAATCCAAGTATTGAAAGCTCGTCTCCGTTCTTTGGCATTTGTCTGTATAACATTTTAGTTCTCCTGAATTATTGAATTGTTAAAGGTGACCTTGCAAATGACTGAGTAGTCATTTATAGATATGCTTGTTAGTATATAATTGCTTTGATTGACTAATCAATCACTTATGTGGCGAAAAAATATTATTTTTTGGCCAGCCCATCCCAGACGATTTGGAATCCATTTTCTATAACCTTCTCTTTGTCTTGAACTTCAGAATCAAGGATAAAGTTCACTACCGTCCTGCTGGACTGATAGAACATTGCAATGACCAGTTCTGCAGAATAATCCCTGATATCACCATTTGCTATTCCTTCTTTCACAAGATCGTGAAGGAAGACATATTCTTTCATGACTACTTCACGCGTGTAGTTTGTTATGTAAGGAGATGAACAGAACTGGCCTACAAAAAGAAAATCATCCTGATTGTTGATTCCCCATTCGATCATATTATACCAGATCTTCTTGAATTTATCATGAAAGGTACTCTGTGTCTGGAGTTCTTCCCCCATACTGCGGCTTAATTTACCCTTCACATCAAAATACAAACCATTGATGAGATCCTCTTTAGTAGGGAAGTAATTGAATAACGTGCCAGTGGCTACGCCTGCTTCTTTTGAAATCAGGGCAGTGGATGTACCTTGGAAACCTCTTTCAGTAAAGAGTCTCAGGGCCGCTTGCAGAAGTGCTGTTTTTTTGTCTTCAATCTTTTCTTTCATGAATTATCTCTATCATTGACTGAATAGTCATTTGTGTATTAGAGTAGAGTTTTATATAAATACTTTATGGCCCACCTTCCAACTATCATAAATATTAAATATTAAGGAAAAATCTATGACCTCTGAATAGAACAGAGAATGAATAGAAAACTATAATATGAATCAGGTGTTGTTGAATTCTATGGAAGGACCACTTGGGAAAATATACAGCATGCCAACAGCAGTATTGCTGGTAATAGGCATGGTTTTGAGTGCTTTTCTTTTCTACAGCCTTATGAAGGCAGCGGAAAACGGAAACGTGCTGATGGTAATACTTCTTGCAGTAGCAATATCAATTGTAGCCTTTATAGTAACTAAAGCAATCAAGATACAGAAAATGAAAGAATTTTAAGAAATGAGCAAATCACTTCATTTTTCTTCTTGATTCTTCCACTTCATCAACTATCCCAGGGTATTCTCTGAACATAGAAAGTATGTCAAGAGCTGCTACAAGGTCCACAACACCTATTGCGCCAATGGCTTCTCCCTGAATAGTCCTTATAGGAGTAACTACAACTGACTTTCCCCTGTATACACCGTCTTTGGGCACAGTCCTGATCATGCTGTTCGTCCGGATAACCTCTTCCAGAATCGGACCTGTGTATTCCCGGTCAATTATCAAGCCCCGCTCCATTCGAATTCCCCTGAAATTGAGACTGCGAATAGTTATTGGAATCCCTAGAAGAGTATGCACTGCAATTGCTATCGGTTCCAGGTCGTCAGCCGTGGAATCAGGGCATATTTTCAGGCAAATGACACTGTTAGATTCTTCATCGCACATAATTTTAAGCTCACCTCGTTAATTGAATTGATAATATTATGATCTATCAAATTTTGCAGATGTAATATATTCGTGAGCAGATATGGCTGCTACAGCACCATCTGAAACAGCTGTGACAACCTGCCACATTGAAGTTCGCCGGCAATCACCTGCAGCAAATATCCCACTAACAGAACTCTCCATCCGCTCATCAGTCTCAATAAAACCTGCATCTATCTTCTTAACATCCACCATTGATGTATTGGGATCGATACCCACATAAATGAAAATACCATCAATGTTCATTTCAGTCGTTTCATCCGTCTTTACATTTTTCAGGATAACCTTTTCAACGAGTTCCTTGCCTTTTATTTCCTCTACTACAGTGTCCCATATGAAAGTTATATTCTCTTTGTCAAATACCCTTTTCTGAAGTATGGAACATGCCCTTAGCTCATCGCGCCTGTGGACCACATAAACTTTACTTGCAATATCCGAAAGAATGAGAGCATCTGTAACAGCAGATTCACCGCCACCGACTACAATCACTTCCAGACCTCCGTAGAATGGACCATCGCATGTAGCACAATATGAAACTCCTTTTGTCAGAAATTCGTCCTCACCGGGAACTCCAAGATGTCTTGGATTTGCACCGGTTGCAACTATCACTGCAAGAGCTTCAAGTTCGCCATCATCTGTTACGACAACTTTCCGGTCAACTTCATCCCTGACTGTCTTCACACCAGTGACCTCTACATTCACTCCTGTGTTTTCTGCATGTTCCTTGAATTTCTGCATCAGTTCCATCCCTGATATCGAGGAAAAACCCGGATAGTTCTCTACCCTGTCAGCTGTGGATATCTGGCCTGGAACTACGTTCTTTTCAAGTACAATTGTATCAAGACCATACCGGACAGCATATATAGCTGCAGTTAGTCCTGCAGGACCCCCTCCTATGATAATAAGATCGTGCATGCTGATCAACTATCATCACAAACATTGCTGGTCTTTTCTTTGTCAGGAACTCCCACAAAGGCAACCTTGTCATCAATGATCGTTGTAGGTATTGAACGGATATTGAACTTTTTTGCAAGCTCCTTTCCTTCAGGAGTGTCCAATTCTACTTCCTCGTACTCAAAATCACACTGTTCTTTCAAGTCACGCCACATTTTCTTTGCAGTCGGACAAAAATGACACCATTCAGAATGAACTAAAGTAACCTTTACCATATTATTCCACACTCCTTTTTATTGGTCATTATTCTATTAGTTAGTAGAGTATATCAAATTAATGACTGTAAAAAGTTAATTTACACTGTTAACCAGGTTTATATAAGCGAATGTGCTTTTGAAAAAGTATATGACTAATAAACAATATTTATAATGAAGGAGGAATTGATATTTCAAGATATTCTATTGATGAATTTGTAAGAAGCACAGGTCAAAAAGACCTTGGACAGGGTAAATTCGAGCTTGAACGTGACAGGATGCTGGAAGTAAACCTGAGCGGAAGAATATGGATGAAAAGAGGAGCAATGGTTGCATACCGTGGGGATGTGAAATTCACAAGGGAAGGAGTGCTTGAACACGGCCTTGGAAAATTCATGAAAAAAGCCGTGACCGGAGAAGGAGTTTCCCTTACAAAAGCAGAAGGCAACGGAAAGGTATACCTGGCAGATAGTGGAAAGAAGATATCCATACTGAACCTGAACAACGAGTCAATATACGTAAATGGTAATGACCTACTTGCTTTTGAAGAGAGCATCAACTGGGATATCAAAATGATGAAAAAGATAGGGGGCATGATGGCAGGCGGACTTTTCAACGTTAAACTGGAAGGTACCGGAATGGTGGCTATTACAACCCACTATGATCCTCTGACCCTCATGGTAACAAATGACCAACCAGTATTCACTGATCCAAACGCAACTGTTGCATGGTCTGGAAACCTGATACCAGATATTAAAACAGATATTTCCCTGAAGACCTTTGTGGGCAGGTCAAGCGGTGAAAGTGTACAAATGGCATTTAAGGGAGAAGGTTTTGTTGTGATACAGCCATATGAAGAAGTACCTTATGTCGCTCCGGTGGCATAATCATTCTTTTTATTTTTTAGCCTTTTGTGATACACTCATATCTGACATCAGCTCTTTGAATCTCAGGCACATCACCCCAGAATCCCATATACTCCCCCTGAATAACAATAGCACCTTTTATTCCTGTAACATTTTTCACCGCATCAAATGAAAGCTCAACAGCTTCTTTTCCAACCTCTGTGTTATTTCCAAGAGCTGTGGCTGCCGAATCTGCCAACGAGACATTATCGGAGAAAACAACGGCTGCATCAGCCATCCCAAAACTTATAGAAGGACCGACACTACCTGAAGAAGTGCACACACCTGTTATGGAATCCCGGGGCTCGATTACAAAACCGAGGTCTTTCAAAGGAGAATTACCGGCATAAATACCCATTAGCACCGGACGGTCATTGGTGATAGCTATATCCCCGCCATTATCCACCATTGCAAAACTTGCACCTGCATTTACCATAGCTTCAACTGCAAGGGCAGAGATAGTACCGGCAACGGCACTCATGGGACCTATACCCATTGCGTTTCCGGCTTCAACCATTCTCCTCACAACTTCGGGAAAATCATCATCCAGGTCATATGCTTCCAGAGTACTCTGGAAGAACTGGTCTGAAGAAATATACGATTCCAACTCCCTGCGATGCACCCTTATGGCTTCACGAGCTACCTCTATGTGAGAGGAAGTGTCGGCCTGAATCGTTACAATGGTTTCTTTCAACCTGAAATATTCTTTCATGGTAAAATATTAAAAAAAGAAAAAAGATGTATCACCTGTTGTTTCCAAGTGACAGTGCATTGTGAGGACACATATCAACACAGGTTCCGCACTGGATACATTTTGATTCGTCCACAAGTAAACTGAACGCATCATCCATTGAGAATACTTTGGTCGGGCATACGGACATGCATGCACCGCATTCCACACATTCATTTTCGTCCCACTTGATAGGAACATTCAATTTTGTGACCTTAGCCCCTTTGCTGGTCAATGATTTGCACATTTGGTCAAATTTGTCTTCATCCACATCAGCGACGACCTCACCGCAAGAACGGTCAAAATGTGCCTGGGAGATGTTCAGCAGGACTCCTGTCTCAAGTATCGACTCTGCCATAATGGGCTTTGTGATTATATCACTTGAAATATTGATCTTGATCTTCACATTTATGACCTCCTGGCATACAATTTGCTGATATCATCACTTGTTATCATACCAACGATGTGTTTGTCCTTATTTATCACTGGCATTGCGGAAACTGAATCCTGATCCATCCTCCTTGCAACAACCGCGACCCTTTCATCAGCACTTGCCACTATGACCTTACGAGTCATTATATCTTCCACAAGATCGAACTTGTTCTGGGAAACGGCTTTTGAAATATCCCAGGCAGTGACGACACCGGCAAGGGTACCATCAGCACTGACAACAGGAAGATGGTTAAAATCAGTATCCATTATGATCTTTGCCGCATCGTAAACACTTGCACCCTTAGTAATTGTTACAACACTAACTGCCATGATATCAGAAACAAGTGCTATACCTTCAGTTTGTTTCATCGGTTTTGCAGATATATCCTTTGGAAGCCTTTCAACAGGCATTGACACAAAGAAGTCACCTTTGGAGATCCATTCCTTGAGTTCAGATGCAATTATTCTTGATTTCTTGAAACTTGACAGAGAAGATGTAGGAACATCACGTCCGTTTATCTCAACATGTCCACTGCGCAGTTCTTCATAAGTTACATCGCGCACTGCAGACCTGTCCCTGCTGGGAATACCATAATCTAAAATCTTTGTAGTGACACCAGCATCAGTTACAGCTGTAGCCTGTGCGATCTGTTCATTTAAGACAGGGATTGGAATACCCATTCCAACATAAAGGGAAGTACCATATCCGGTGAAATTTGCAGCTCTTATGTAATCAGGATTCATATGCTTAAGGTCTCCCTGAACCATAAGAGTTCCAAAACCGCCTCCTGAAGAATGCTGAGTTCCCTGGCCTACTATATACCCCTGGGTACCTCCCAGGAATATTCTGGTTCCGGAACCTATGGTCATGTAATCAGGATCGTTGGATAGAGGTGAGAGGACTCCTGCACCGGAATAGGTGACATTTCCAAATGAAGGGAGCAATGAGCCCATATAAGTGTGTATCGTGCCCTTTGTACCATTTGTTGCAGCATTGTATTTCTGATATGCATTACGAGGATTCATCATTATGGCTTGATTCATGTCTTCAAGAGACAAAGTTGTATCAAGCACTTTCCGAGGATAACAATCAGTTCCATGTGAGGTCGCATGAAGGTGGACAGACTTCCCTCTTATCAGATCCTCCATCACATGAGCTCCACCGTATTCCATACCCAGTGACTCGGATACCTGCGTCGCCCCGATAAAAGCATCCACAGCAGCAACACCCGTGTAAGCTTCCACATCGTTCAAAAATACCTTTTGCATCTTTATAGGAGGTTCCGAATGACCAAAATTCAACCAAACACCTGATGAACACATAGCACCGAACGTACCGGTAGTTACAACGTCAACTTCCTTTGCAGCACCTTCTGCCCCAAGTTCATCCACGATGTGAACCATTTCTTCGGCAGTGACTACATTGACACTTCCATCTCTTATCCTACCGTTGATTTCATGAATTGTTTTTTTGACCATTCGATATACCTCTAATACCAGAAAGTAATTTTTTGGCAACTATATATTACTTGTGGTAATTTGACTTTGAAAGAACATATTCAGGAATACACAGAAATAACAGACATTGAATATAATTGCAGTTCTTAATAAAAGTTGTCATTCTAAATTTATCATGCTACTTTTTCAAACTAATCATACACCTTTACAGTAAACCAAAAAGTACTGCCTTTACCTACCTTATTATCAATAACATGAAGTTCTTCCCCATGACACTTCAATGCCATTTTAGCGATTGAAAGTCCAAGACCTTTTCCTTGAATAGAGGAAGATCCTGCCCTTTTGAATCTGCCAAATATACTTAGTTTATCTTCATCAGAGATACCCTGACCAACATCAGATACACTGACCTTCCATTTGTTACCTGCCTCAGTTATATCCACAATTACCTCACTACCCTCTGGTGAGTATTTTATGGCATTTGACATCAGATTGAAAAATACCTCATCCAAAATTGGATTTACACGGGCAGGACAGGACTCAGGAGAGTTCAGTACAACTTCAATATTACTAGCCATAACTTTATCGTGAAGTCTTGCCATAGAATTACTAAAAAACCACCGAAGATCCAACTTCTGGGTAACCATATCTGTTGAACAATTCATTTTTGCGAAAACGGAAGCATATTCTATTGTCTTCTTTAATTTTTCAGTAGCTTTATTAATATTACCAAGAAGATGCTTTTTTCCATCATCATCTTCAATTTCAGACAGATATTCAACAAATCCTTCTATTATGGAAACTGAACTTGTAAGATCGTGGCTTGTAACATCAGCAAACATGTCTTTGAGCTCATTGGAGTATTCCAATTGATTTGAGTGCTCCTTAATGGCTTTTTCAAATGCTCGCCTTTCACTTATATCTCGCCCTATCAACACCATATATGTACTATCTTCATTCTCCACAAATGCAAAACTTATATCCACAGGAAAGGATGTTCCATTTTTTCGCATAAACTCAGACTCTAGCAATAATGAACCTTTATCAACTACTTTACTGGTAACATCATGCATATTGAGTCCTTTTATGAAACAATCCGGCTCAAAGATATTCTGAGCCATTATTTCAGATTCAGAGTAACCAAGACTCTGAAATATTCGGTCACTTAGATAGATAAACTTCTTGGATACCGCATCAAGAACCATGATATAATCAGTAGACTGGTTCATCAGTTTCTTATATAATTCCAAAGAGCTGAATGACTCCCGCAATCTAATAGTATCGGCGAGTATGGATGAAACAGACTGAAGGAAATTAATTTCATGTTCTGAAAATTTTTTCTTTATATCTGTATGGACACATAATATTCCGAAAGGTTCGTTCTTGCTTCCGATTATAACACTGGCTCCACTAACAACCTCTTGTTCATGGAGAAAACGTGGTACTTTAAAGCGTATTTCACTACTCAAATCGTCAATGATAACTGGTTTGCCGGTAAATACTGTGTAACCTGCCTGTGAACCTTCGTTTTTGTCTACGACAACAGAACCAATACCCCAATCACTCCACCCGTATCCATACCTCAGGAGAAAACGTCCGTCTGAAAGCTTTTCCATTATAGTTCCATACTTCACATCGAGAGTATTTGCTATAAGCTCCACAGTATAGTTCATCAGATCATTTATATCACTGCAGGAAAGAGCTTTTTCCCCAAGTTCTGAGAGAGAACTTTGTTGAAGGTTAGTACTCTTAAGTTCCTGTTCAAATCTTTTCCTTTCATCAATATCAAGAATAATACCGTGGAAATGAGTTATGTTCTTATATTTATCACGAATAGCATATGACTTTTCAAGAACCCACCGAGATTCTCCGTTTGCGGTTAAAAGCATGTACTCTTTAGAAAAATTATTCCCGGCACATTGATCAATTGCACTTCTGACACTTCCCAGATAATCTGGATGTACAATGTCTACATACGAGAGTTTTCCGGATTTGAAATCATCAGGGCCATAACCAAATTGAACTACATTATCCGATACATATTCTACAGACCATGAATCATCTCCTTTCCATAGAAATGATACGAACGGAAGATGTGAGACATCCAGTCCATCACGTCCAAAAAAAGATTTATTTGAACAAACTGTTTTAACCGTTTCATCTTTGAGAAGACACATCATGCCATTAAAACGACCCTCATTCTCAAAAGATGGAATGATATCACAGGTAAAATACTTCAGGCAACCATCATGGGTTACTATTTTTACAGGATCTTTTTTATTGAAATCTTCCAGCTTTTTTGCCGAAAGTATACAATCGAACAAAGATGAGTAATTTTTCATAATTGTTGAAGACAGATGGTTCAGATTATTTCCTATGACATCTGCATCGTTAGTTCCTGTAAGGAACTGAAAGACTTCATTAGAATAAAGAACCTTGTCATTTTTATCCAGACAAAGAATTCCTATATCAAGCTTAGAAAATACATCTGAATGAACATACTGCAACATTTCTGGTAGAACAAAGTTATTGCTATCCATCTCCCTTGAATTAGCAGACATTTTTACCCCCACAACTACATACTCTGCAAAACTAAATAATAGTTATATGTAATACATATATACATGTTGGTATAAAACAAATAAGTAAATATAAATGATTAAAAAAGTAGAAGAAGAGTAATTAATCAATGTGAACTGAGCGAGCTAATCCTAACTCTTTCATATCCATAACAACTTCGAGGACACCATTAAGATATGTTGCCTTTGCAGTATCAGGATCCACACTTGAAGGAAGTTCGATACTTTCTGAATAAGATATTAATTCAGTCTGCGCATCCAGTTTAAGCAATGTTTCAGTAACATCCAGATTAATGTCTTCCTTTTCCACGTCAGGAAGCTCTGCCATAACATGGATTTTCCCATCTATTTCAAAAACATCTATCAAAGGCTTTCTTTCATTTACCCTGAACTGTTGTTTTACAGACTCCAATTCATCATTTTCATCACCATCGGGAAAGACGTTCCCAAATTCCCTGATCTCTGGTTCTTCACCGGGATGTCTGGACACAGAAAATCCGTAGAAGAAGGGTTGTGTTTCAAAATCATCGAGGTTGATACCGAACTTGTCCATCATGTGTTCTATGATATCCTCTATATCACCAAAGTTACCTTCATCAAAGATATCATCAAAAAAACCTCGTTTTCTTCTTTTGTCAGCCATTGGTAATCACCGCTTTGGTAGCTAGATGGGATTGGCACTATTTATCTTTTGGCAACTATTTCATCCTTTTGGGAAACGGAATTTAAAATCAGGATTAGACAACAATATCAATCAATACTTATATGAAAAATAATCAATATATTATCAATAGTTGATAGTGATGGAAATGCAATCATTTATTCTTGAGAATTTTATGGGAAAAGATGTTTCCGTCTATTGTGGGGGAATACTTACATTCAGAGGGAATGTAAAAGCTTGCAACGATGGAGTCCTTACTCTTGAGATAACAGACCGACGCTATTCACACATTTCCATTAGCAAGATAATTACTGTCCAGCCGGACCAAAATCCCGATGATGTCTGAAGTATTATTGACCCACTTTTTCAAGCTGCAACCTTAGTTGCAAATTTACGATATTTTCATCAGATGTTCAAAGATGAGCAGACTATACTTCTATAATATTTATAATATGATGCAATTCAATAACGAAAAAACCAGCTACTGGGGAATATATCAATGGATATAGAATATGATGCTTTTGTAATAGGTACCGGAGTTGCAGGTTCTTCACTTGCATACAAACTCAACAATGCAGGAATGAAAGTTGCCATTGCAGACAAGGATAAGTACGGAGGAATCTGTGCATTTCATGGATGCATTCCAAAGAAGATACTTAGTGGTGCTGCCGATATAGTGGCTTCCGGTAAGAGGATGGAAAATAAAGGTATAAAGTGTAATAATTATCTTCAATGGCCTGAGTTGATAGATTTTAAGGATGAACTGGTTCACTCCTTAACAAGTCCTAAAGAAAAAGCATTCAGTGATGCAGGGATAGATACCTATCACGGTAAAGTGAGTTTTCATGACAGGAACACACTGGCTATCGGAGACAAACTCATATCTTCGAAGTACATCCTTGTAACTGTCGGAGCAAGATCAAAGCCCATTGATATACCCGGAGCAGAACTTATCACAACCAGTGATGAGTTCCTTGATATGAAAGAATTCCCTAAGAAGATGATCTTTGTAGGTGCCGGCTATATTTCATTTGAATTTGCACACATAGCTGCAAGAGCAGGTGCAGACGTTACGATAATCCACAGAGGAGAGAATATCCTCAAGACATTTGACACTGACCTTGTGAACATGCTGATAAAAGCATCAGAAAAAGCAGGAATCAGAATCATTACAAGTCAGAAACTTATAAAAATAGAAAAAAAGGGCTTTGGTAATTAAACATCGTTATATAATATGATGGCCTCTTTTTATATATGAATTGTCCAAAGTGTAAGAGTTCCAGTCATAAGAAGAACGGTAGGATTGATGGTCGACAACGCTACAAATGCCATGATTGTGGATACAACTATTCAGTAGATATAAAATCCACCGCTAGCCCCGTATCTGTTAAGCGACAGGCTTTACAACTCTATCTGGAGGGGTTGGGATTTCGTTCAATTGGACGTTTTTTGGGCGTTAGTCATGTTTCTGTTCAAAAATGGATTCGAAAATTTGGTAGTGAATTAGAGGATCTAAAAAGTGAAAATGAGATTTCTGTTGTGGAATTGGACGAGATGCATACTTATATTGGGAATAAAAAAACTACTGCTGGATATGGATTGCTGTTGATAGATATGGGAAGAAATTCATCGATTGCTCTTTTGGCAGCAGAGGAACAAAAACAGGACAAAAACTCTGGAAAAAGTTAAAGACAAAAGAGGTTGGGGAAGTAATGACGGATTATTGGAGGGCATATGCCAAGTTAGTCCCCAGAAACATCCATACTCGATCAAAAGCAGAAACATATACTGTTGAAGGATACAACAGCATATTTAGGCATTTCCTGGCAAGACTAAGGAGAAAGTCAAAGTGTTATACTAAAAGTCTTGAAATGCTAAAAATCTCCGTTTTGCTCTTGATGAAATATAGGAATAAAGAACTAGCTATGTTTAATTAACAATGCCAACGTTTTTTTCATGTTCTGCGCATCTCATAAAAAAGCTAAATATTTGCATAGTATGGGTCTGAAGAATGTATAGGTGTGAATCTATTTATACTATATCATTTTTTAGATGAGAAAATCTGATTTTTTTACTGCAAAGGCAAAATTTTGCTTTAAACATTGCATGGTTACTGAAAAAGTTCTATTCAGAATAATGGGGAATTTGCTTATTAAGCCGGGAAAAAAGAAAAATAAGGAACAGTGGTTAGTTAGTAAAAAATTAGAGATCTTACCCGGTAAATTCCTTTAAAATCACCACATCATCGGTAATCTCGATATAATCTAACTTCTTTTTCTCACCAAACCCCCAACTTCCTGTATTCGCCACTTTATTTTCCTCTTCAACATATGGATGGTGAGTATGGCCGTATATCAAATACTGTTCAGGACGTATACTTAACAGAAAATGCCTGGTTTTTGCTTCCGCAAGTTCTTCGATTGGCTTAATAACATTATGTTTATGGAAGTTTCTGATTCTTGTTTCGGGTGGCTCCATCATTGATTTAAGAGCAGCATGGGGATTCTCGGGGAATTTCTTCAAACTATCCCACAGAGAGCTATGTGTCTGTATGCTTTTCCATAGTTTATCGGCAGCATTGCCTGCATCATCTCCTGCCAGACACATGTGTTCGCTAAAGGTTTCGTATGTTTTCATCGATTTATAGTATGGATTGCACAGTACTTCCAGCTGATATCCATGAAAAAAGAAGAAGTCTTGATCTTTACTTTTAATTACAGTCGATTTTTTAATTTCGAATGGGAAGTTTTCACCTAAAAGTTCGCTAAGACGTAGCAAATAATAGTCATGATTGCCAACAATGTAATGAACTTCGGTTTTACCTTTCATATCATTTAAAAGTGTCAATGATTCCGAACACTCAATGACTGCCTTTGTGAAGTCCCTTCTCCATATGTCTATTATATCTCCCAGAAGAACCAAATGCTCAACATTTTTGGTTTTTAAAAAATTCAGGAACTCTACAAATTTATCTGTATTAGCTTCTTTCATACCAAGATGTACATCTGAAACGACTACGATTGACATTAAACCCCCGCCTTTTGATTTCCTTACTAAGCAACTTGATTTCATTTATTAAAATTCTGGTAATTAATTGCAATAATGCTACTAATTATAATATTAGTGTATAATAACGCAAATAACATTGGGAACATTATTTCGAAACATTGTTACTTGTTTTAATTATGTTTTGATTCATGGTAACTATTCAGCCTGACTGTTTTAATGATGCAAAAAACAATATACTATGGCTTCATTCTATGTGTTAAAAAATATTCAGTAAAATATCATAAAAAACGTCTATCAATCTGAGGGGATTTGTATAGACCGCGAAGAAATACTTGCAGTTTATGAAGCTGGTCCAGAAGCAGTAGTAGAACTTGTAACTCGATTACTTGGGATAATTGAACATCAATCTCTCCAAATTGCACAACTTGAAGAGCGTGTCAGGCATTTGGAAGAAATGCTTGAAAAGAATAGTCGCAACAGTAGCAAACCACCTTCTACTGATTCTTATGCACGGAATAAACCAACCCTTAAAAGTCAAAGAAAAAAGACCAATAAGCATGTAGGTGGTCAAAACGGTCATCCTGGTACTACATTAAGAATAAATGATGATCCGGATGAAGTTATTGTTCATCCTGTTAATCAATGCGTCAATTGTGGGAGATCGTTAGCTTCTGTTCCCTCTGACTATGAAAGAAGACAGGTCTTTGACATTCCTCCTATAACTATCAATTGCATTGAACATCGTTGCGAGATTAAAACATGTCCCAAATGTTCTCATGTAAACAAAGCTCTTTTTCCAGATGGTGTAACTCAGCCGACTCAATACGGTCATCGAGTTAAGTCATTTGCAGTTTATTTGCACACTTACCAATTACTTCCTTATCAGCGTGTTACCAAGTTGTTCTCTGATATTTTGGGATGCAAGATAAGTCCTGCTACTTTGGTGAACACGGAACGTAGTTGTTTTGAGAAGCTTGGAGCTTTTGAAAATACAGTGAAACATCTCCTGAAAGAATCTCCTGTCATCAATCTGGATGAAACAGGAATGAGAATAAATGCAGTTCGTAATTGGCTTCATGTGGCAGGTACAGACAAACTGACCTATTATTTTGCACATCGCAAAAGGGGGCTCAGAAGCAATGGATGCTATGGGCATATTACCAGGTTACACTGGTGTTGCAACACATGATTTTTGGAAACCGTACAACAAATATGAATGTCAACATTCATTATGTAATGCACATTTATTACGAGAGTTAACTGGAGCTTCCGAAAACAGGGATCAACAGTGGCCAAAGATAATGAGTGATCTCTTGATATGCATTAAACATCATGTTGATAATGATCTTTTAGATACTGAGCTAATTCAAAGGTTCAGTGAGGATTATGATCACATAACTTGTTTAGGAGTGAATGAAAATCCTCCTGATCCGGAATCAAATGTGCGGTCTAAAAAACGAGGACGTAAGAAGCAGACCACGGTAAAGAATTTGCTGGATAGGTTTATTGGCCATAAAGAGGATATCTTACGATTTATGTACGACCAAAACGTTCCGTTTGATAACAATCAGGCTGAAAGAGATATCAGAATGACGAAAGTACAGCAGAAGATATCAGGTACTTTCCGCAGTGAACAGGGTGCAAAAAATTTCTGCCGTATAAGAGGATACGTGTCTACTGTTAATAAGAATTCTGAATCTGTTATCGATGCAATTAGTGCAATATTTTATGGCAATTCATTTGTTCCAAAGTTGCAGAATTGATCGTGGATGAAGAAATCAGCTTGGTGGAAGTGGGCTAGGCTGAATAGTTACGATTCATGTATGGATAGAGTATGGGATTTTCTTATATGTTTGACATTGCCCTGACATTAGCATTAAATACAATTAATATCGATTGAAAATGGGGCTAATTAGTCCTTAAACAACATTTTGAATTGATTGGTGACGAAAATTTATGACATGGAAAAACCGTCTGAAGAGCTGACAATCTTGCTTGCAGATGTACTTGCAGACTTTGATGTGGAATTTAGAAAAATGTTTAGAACCACTGTCCACTTCGTTAAAGGTAATATGTTTGCAGGTGTCCACGGAGATGGTATCATGTTGCGTCTCAAGTCCGTGGATCAGGAACTATTATTTGCTGAGCATAATGAGGCTGCACCTTTTGAACCAATGGGCAGACTCTCTCATTAAAAATAATCTGGTTTGAATATCTGATCGCGGATGGATGGCAAGTTATTCATACTTATTTATCCTTTAAAGGTCATCATTTACTTTATACTAATACTAATACACATCAACTGAATTCCTGATTACAATGAAACTCTATAGCACAAATCTTAAGGCACCGGAAGTAAGCTTTCAGGAGGCCCTTATAACCGGGCTTGCACCGGACAGAGGGCTTTACATGCCAAAAAGCCTTCCGACCTTCTCAAAAGAAGAGATTGACTCCTTCAAGGATGTGTCGTATCCTGAAATTGCATACAGGGTACTGAACAAGGTTCTTGAAGGTGAGGTAGATGACAAATCACTGAAAGCCATCATCTATGATGCTTACAACTATGAAGTTCCTCTTGAGGAAGTTGACGAGCAGACATACATCATGAGGCTTGACAGGGGACCAACTGCATCCTTCAAGGACTTCGCAGCTCGCATGATGGCAAGGCTCATGCAGTATTATCTTAGCAAAGATAATAAAAGTCTGACAATCCTTACAGCAACTTCCGGTGATACCGGAAGCGCTGTTGCACACGCATTCTATGGTCTTGACAATATAAAGGTCATCGTGCTCTTCCCCACAGATGAGGTCTCAGATCGTCAGCGCAAGCAGATGACCACTCTTAATGGAAACATTACTGCCATCTCGATTGACGGTAAGTTCGATGACTGTCAGGCAATGGTAAAGCAGGCATTTGCAGACGTGGATCTCAAACATCTCAACCTTTCATCAGCCAACTCCATAAACATTGGTCGTCTGGTTCCTCAATCAATCTACTATATCTATGCCTATGCAAAGCTCAGGGACTACCCGGAAGAAATCATATTTTCCATTCCATCAGGTAACTTTGGTAATATGATGGGCTGTATTCTGGCAAGGACAATGGGCATACCTGTAAAGAAGATAATTGCTTCTGTGAATGAAAACGATGAAGTGCCACACTTCCTGAGAACTGGTGACTACGAGAAGATAGTTCCATCAAAGAACTGTCTATCTAATGCAATGAATGTAGGTCATCCCAGTAATCTTGCGAGACTTATCGCTATCTATGGTGGTGAGATGGATGAGATTGGGAATATCAGCAAAGAGCCTGACATGGAAAGTCTTAGGAATGATATCTACTCTGGTTCTGTCACGGACAGCGAGACCAAAGCTACAATAAAAGAAATATATGAACAATATGGCATACTTATCGAGCCTCATGGTGCAGTCGGTGTAAAAGGCCTGCTCGAATTCAGATCCCAAACAGGTGATAATACGCTTGCAGTCACTCTGGAAACAGCAGATCCTGCTAAGTTCCCTGAACATGTAAAGAACGAAACGGGAGTTGAGCCCGAACTTCCACAAAGCCTGAAAGAGGTAGAAGGGAAGGAGGAGTATATGGATTATCTTAGTACGGATTATTCCGGTTTTAAGAAGTATCTTCAGGAAAAGCTCATCTGAGCTTTTCTTCTTTAGTTTCCTTATATTGATTTTTAATTTTCATCTATTAGTGGGGTGTTATTACGACAGGGGAAGACTCATGTTCATCAAAAAGTCATGGTAAATATTTCGGTATATGTACCTCCTATCATCATTCCAAAGGTTGTAATTGTCCAAGATGTCCATCATATCCTGGATATGGTGTCTTCATGTTTTGTTCTAAAGGTGTATATCCTGGCACGCAGAAAAAAGGGTGTATGTGTTCTGAGTGCTATATATATCACAAATTTGCTCTAAAAGGTGAGTACTTTTGCCTGGAATAATTATTTATTCTGCTTGTTGCTTTTGATTTTTTATTTAATAATCACCTCATCATTATCATAATCATTATATATCCAAGTGTAGATATATTAATATAGTAGTATAATGTAGTATTAATTGTGGCAAGATCTGCCAGACAGAAAATGCCTCAAATGAAATGCCCCATACGGTGGTACGATATGGATTTCATCCAAATTTCCTCTGGAAAAACGGAATTGGATTGCATGGAATTGTGGGTACGATACCTTCCCTCTCGGTATCTGAAAAACGAAAAATACCCACCTTTCCAAAAATTGGAAGGATGAAGCAAAGGAGTATGAGCGAGTTTAAAGTGGGACTTTAGTGGGAAGTGGAGTATGAGCGGATTAGGGTAAGTCGTTCCGAAATTCTCGGAAGGGCTCGGGGTTATTGTCAACATTATTGCCAATGGGGTTATTGTCAATAATATGTTTTCCTGCTTTTGCAGGAAAACTATTTCAGTTTATAATTATACTGCATCGTCACTTTTTTAATTTCGATATATTTTATTCTATAGAGCTCTTCGGCATCCAAGTGCCTATTCAAATCATGAATATGATTCTTTTTTAGTAGTTTTTTTAAGGACCATAGTTCGAAGTTCATCAATATGTACAAAATTCCTGCTAAGTTTTATCTATGATTATATTTTTATAATGATTATTAGGTGTTATATGGTGGATAAAACAGAGGATTTTCAGATCCGCACAATGAGGCGTTCGGATATTGATATGGCTATCAGATGGGCAGAAGAAGAAGGCTGGAATCCTGGGTTGAATGATGCAGAGTGTTTTTATGCCACTGATCCTTCCGGTTTCTTTATAGGGGAACTTGATGGAGAACCAATCTGCTGTATGTCAAATGTTGTTTATGATGACAGATTTGCATTTGCAGGTTTTTATATTGTGATACCGGAATACAGAAACCACGGTTATGGAAGCAGACTTTTTAATGAAGCAATGTCCTATGCAGGCAATAGGAACATTGGTGGTGACGGGGTAGTAGAAATGCAGGAAAAATATCAGCAGAGGTCTGGTTTCACTTTTGCCTATCGTAACATAAGGTTCGAAGGCATTGGAGGAGGTACAGAACCCGAGGGGATGATTCCGGTTTCACACGTCTCATTTGATGCTCTGGTGGATTATGATAGCCTTCATTTTCCATCGCGTCGTGAGAATTTCCTGCGTTCATGGATTTCCCAGAAAGGGTGCAGTGCATTTGCAAAACTTGATGATTCTGGTGCAATTATGGGATACGGTGTTATAAGGCCATGTTTCACTGGATCGAAAATAGGTCCGTTATTTGCCTCAACTCCTAAGATTGCAGGAAATATATTCAACAGTCTTCTGGCCACAGTTGGCGAAACACCTGTGTTCTTCGATGTTCCTGAACCTAACACTCATGCTCTGGCTATCGTACAATCCCATGGCATGTCCAGAGTTTTTGAAACTGGAAGGATGTATACAAAAAATGTTCCTATGCTTCCAATTAACAATATTTTCGGTGTAACCAGTTTTGAATTAGGATGATTCATTGTTTTTTTGTAACTATTCAGCCTGATAAAAACGCTATCAATAACAATCTTGACAAAAAGTTGAAACGTAAATTTCATTAGGATCATTTATTTTGATTGTTGCTATTGATTGCTTTTTTGATTGTTAGATTGTTAGTGAGCAGACATCTCTATTTCGATGAAATCAGTACCAATAGGCAAATCGTGCCAGGCTGAATAGTTACGTTTTTTTTTTCAATTACTTACTTTTTTCAATAATTGTGTATTATCCAAATCCTTATAATATATTTTACAATATGATTTGTTAATGATTTTTTATTTCAGATTTGCTTATATATTATAGGGCTGTTTCAGCATAGCCCTTATGATATCTATTAAAAGCAGTAAATACTCTTATTTAGAGCTTATAATCTCATGTACTATATTCGGAGCTAGTGGAATCTTTATAAAACATGTTAGTGGTATGCAAACAAGTTCTATTATCTTTTACAGGCTTATTTTTGGATTCATAATGCTATTAGCTTACTGTATACTGACTAAAAAGTGTAATATCCTTTATTTGGACAAAAAGAAACTTTATATCCTTTTAATTGCAATTTTTAATGTTCTTACCCTTTATACTTACTTCAGTTCTATAAAGTATGCAGGTATTTCGATTGCCGTCCTGTTGCTTTACACAGCACCAGTGTACGTTACATTATTGTCTCCTCTCTTTTTAAAAGAGAAGATTACAAAACGTGGCATGTTTTCCCTATTGATCTCAATAACCGGGATTCTAATCGTTATACTACCAGGAAGCAAAGCATCCGGATATGATGCTCATATTTTGCTGGGTATAATTTTTGGTGTCCTGTCTGGTATTTCTTACAGTGGAACGATCATGACTGTTAGTTATCTCAAAGATGAATATTCAGGTATCACTCAGTTGTTCTGGTCAACTTTTATCAGCTTGCTGATTCTGTTACCTTTTGGTAGCAAAGTACCGGCAGACGTACTTTTTATGAATCTGCGAACTCTTATTCTATTCGGGGTGGTAACAACAGCTTTTGCTTCGGTGCTCTATCTCAACAGTGTTGCAAAAATTCGGGCACAAACAGTAAGTGTGCTTGCATTACTTGAACCTGTAAGTGGTATTCTTTTCGGGTTCCTGTTCCTTCACGAACCTATATTTATGCATACTCTTCAGGGGTGCTTCCTTATAATCCTGGGTGCATTCATCCTTCTTTTTGAGCCGGGAAATCTTAATCTTGCACATGTGGCAGGTTCAAAGACCTATATATCTATCATTGGCAGAAATAAATTATTAAAAATCCCTGCAATATATTCTTCACGGCTACTAAGGAAATAATATCTATTTCCTGAAGAACATTGCTATGCAAAGTGCAATCATGAATGGAAGCAATATGGTTGGGAATTTTGGTATTTCCTGATTTGTATCCCCATTATCCTCATCTGTCTCTTCTTCATCTTCAGATACCTCGTTCGAGTCTTCATCGTTGTCTGATCTTTCGTTAGACTCATTTACATTAATTATATTTTGCACACCTTCTGACGATGCATAACTTACAATACTGTGTCCGTCATGTTTCCACCAACCGGATTCTTCATCATCAGTAGATGTGTCATCTATTATTGACATAAGAGGTTCCTGTTCAGGAGTAGGTTCTATAGCTTCATTATTTATACTTGTTATATTTTCAAAAGCTTCATGAAATGTCTGTTCTTGTGGTATAATATTTGGAAATAATAATGTCAGAACAAGAATAAAAATAATGAATACATATAATTTTATGCTAACTACCAATCTTTGTTCCCCCCACATATATAGACTGGTCAGATTTGCCTGCCATTTACACATATGTTTGCTGCGAAATATATGTTTTTCTGTATGTGTATACAAAAAGTATTCAAAATAAAAGAAAAAGTACTTTATTAAGCTGTTACTAAATTACCAATAATCCCATAGATTATATGCAAGCGCTTAATCATGAATTAAGTGCTTTTATCGGTGAATAATGTGATAATCAATTATATTAACAGGTTTCAGAAATTGATCATAAAGACAGTTATCGTGATGATGGCACTTGTTATCCTTAGTGCTACATTGGAAATTGGATGGATAGTGTTTAAGGATTTGATTACCCCTCCTGTTTTCTTAATCGGTGTGGATCAGATACTGGATGTATTTGGTCTGTTCTTCCTTGTTATAATTGGTATAGAGTTACTGGAAACTGTAAAAATGATAATCACGGAATCTTTAATGAATGTGGATGTTATCATCCTTGTAGGGGTCACTGCAATCGTAAGAAAAGTGATGATAATTGATATTAAAAGTACAGAACCCCTGTTCCTTGCAGGTATGGGTGTGCTTATTCTTGCACTTGCAGCAACATATTATCTGATAACAAGCTCTGAAAAAGAATTCAAGTGCACACTTGATTATGAAAAAGAATAAAAAAAGAAGAGGAAAGTGAAGGCTCATTGAACGCTCTTATTCACTTTCAAATTTGAATTTATCCAGCTTTGCTTTCAGTCCATCTGCAAGTTCAGACAGTTCCCTTGAAGATTCTGTGAATTCTGTCATGGATGATGTTTGTTCTTCAATAGCAGCAGAAACTTCCTCTGTTCCGGCAGCTGATGCCTCTGATATTGATGACATTTCTTCCATGGATGCAGTAACTTCCTGAATCGATGCAGATTGCTCTTGTGCAGCAGCTGCAATATCCTGTGCCATACCTGCAACCTTCCCACCACCTTCTACAATTTTCTTAACAGCATCGACGGTATCCTGAAGTGCTTTTGCACCACCTGCAATGGTTCCAGTTCCTTTCTCTACGGTTATGACAGCTTCTTCTGTCCTTTGTTGAATCTCAAGGATTAGCTTTGATATCTGTTGTGCGGCGTTTCCCGAGTTCTCAGCAAGTTTCCTTACTTCATCGGCAACAACTGCGAATCCTCTGCCATGTTCTCCTGCCCTGGCTGCTTCTATTGCAGCATTGAGTGCTAGCAGGTTGGTCTGGTCTGCAACATTTGTGATGAGTTCGACTATTTCACCAATTTCTCTGGACTTAACATCCAGTTCCCTTATCACATTTGCAGATTGTCCGGCAGAATTTTGTATTTCATCCATCTGGTTAAGAAGTGTCTCTGATTGGATTCCAACTTCTTGTATGAGTTCACTTGCCTTTGTTGCAGTTTCTGCAGCAACCTGGGCACTTGAAGCAATTTCCTGGACATTATATGTCATGTCTGCCATTGCATGTGATGTTTTTTCTGTTTTCACGGATTGTCCTTGAGCACCACTGGCTATTTCACCAATTGTCTGGGATATGTGGTTGCTTACAGATTCCATTTCAATTGATGATGTGTACATAATATTTGAAGTTCCAGTTACTTTATTAGCACTATGTTCTATTTCTATAACCAGATCTTTAAGGTTTTTTGCCATCTGATCGATTGCAGATGATAATTGTCCCATCTCGTCCTCTGAATCACTTTCGATGTTAACCGTCAGGTCTCCTTCTGCAATAGAATTGGTGGCAGTGATCATTTTTTCAAGTGAATCTGTAATTGATTTTGAGAATTTTCTGGCGGCAAAGAATCCTACAATGATGAGTATAAATATCGCTGCGATCATTGTGTTCCTTATGGATTGAACTCCTTCTGTGAATTCATCAAGGTAGCTTCCTGAGGCTACTATCCATTCTCTTGGTTCGTAATATGAATATGCTACAACCTTTTCTCTTCCTTCCCATTGGTATGAGAGGTAGCCTTCTTTGGTTTCGACCATTTCTTTCGCAAAATCATATTCATAGATGCTCTCGCCCTCTTTATTTGGATGCAGTATCAGATTGCCTTCTGTATCCATTATGTATAGATAACCTGTTTTCCCGACAACAAGTTCTCCTATATGCTCTTTTATATGATTGATGAAGGGCTCTTCCAAAACACCAACATAAAGGATACCTATTATATTTCCTGAATTATCTTCAATAGGTTCATATGCTGTCATGTACCATGCATTGACAACCCATGCTCTTCCATAGAAGGTTTCTCCTTTATTGATAACTGCATCATATACTGGTTGGGATACAGTAGTACCAACTGCTCTTGTCCCTTCGTTAGTTATTACATTAGTGGATATCCTTACAGCCTCTTCATTTTGCACCTGGAATACGGTAGCTGTTCCACCAACCATATTTTTGACGTTATCAACGATTTCAAAGTTGTTATTAATAACATAGTCTTCTCCAAGTACCATTTGTTCGTCAACTATCTTTGGAGTGCCCTTTGAATAAAAAGCGGCTCTTGCAACTCCTAAATCACTATTTACTTTGTCCTGTGCAAGAGATAATGTTGAGCCAATGTAATCATTCTCTATTTGCACCTGCTCTTCAAGTTTATTTTGTATCTCATGTGAAATACTGTTGCCTGCTTGTTCATAGGCATATGTGCCTACAAGAAGAACGGGTACTATAGCAGCTATTAGTGTGAATATTAGTAATTTACGTCCAATTGGGATGTCTCTGTATCTCATGTTATCCTTCCACAATGATAAAAAATTAATATAATATACGTCAATCTATTATCTATATTATATAAATAATTCTATATATTTTCTGTTCATTTACGCACCATATTAATTTTTTAACAGTAAAGTACTAATCTGTTCTTGTTTATTCATAAATTCACATATTATTTACACTACACACCAACAGAATTTAAAAAATCCATTTGAGATAGAATAATTATGAAAATTAGTTGCCTGATACATCTGGAATTCGAATCCCTTGGTAACATCAAAGAATGGGCCTTTAATAAAGGTCATTCTATATCCGTGACTGCTCCATACGTAAATTCTGTTTTCCCACAGTTACATGAATTCGATCTGCTCATAATAATGGGTGGTTTGATGAGTGTCTATCAGGAAGAAGAATATCCATGGTTAAAGGAGGAAAAGAAATTTGTTAAAACTGTTCTCAAATCAGGCAAAGCCGTTTATGGCATATGTTTTGGAGCCCAGATGATAGCAGAATTATTGGAGGGTAAAGTGTCACAAAGTCCACTTAAGGAAATTGGCTGGCATAAAGTTCGTTCACTTGAAGCATTTCAGGCAGATGATATTCTGTTTCATATTTCTGAGGGAATTATTGTTTTCCAGTGGCATGGTGATACCTTCAGTCTTCCAAAGGGTGCAAAACGTCTGTTTGAAAGTGAAGCATGCCCGGAGCAAGGGTTCATTTACGGAGACAATGTGCTTGCAGTGCAGTTCCATCCAGAGGTTAATGAAGAGTGTGTAGACAGCCTGATAGAAAACTGTAGTTCTGACTTCGTGGAAGGTAAGTATATACAATCAGAGCATGAGATACGTGGGAGGGATGATCTGATAAAGTCATCTTCTGATCTGATGTTTGCAATACTTGACTGGTTTGAAAGTAATATAGGGAGTAAAGCAAACTAAAAGTACTTTTATATCTATCGTCAGAATAAGTTCATTTAAGGAGGTTTTTTTCTGGACAAAGAGGGCAATGGTAAGAATAAATTAGAATCTATGCGACAATTGTGCAAGACTCGTCCATTAAAATACTCGGACCTCGATTATTTGAAAAAAGGTTCTACTAAATTCCTCTATGAATCTGGATATTCTCTGGAGGATATTTCAGATGCACTTGACCTGAACCGCCGGGATGTTGAGAACAACCTTAAAGGGACCGGCTTTGAACTGGACTACAGGAAAATCTCTCAATTTGAAGATAGTTTACCTGCTAATATTGGCAATATTATTACTATCAAAGTTCCTTCTTGGGGTAATGAGGGCGAAGAACTCACTTTTCGCGCAAAAGTAATTCAATGCATTCCAAGAGGTAGAGGCTGTGGTCTTTCAGTCATTCTTCTTGAAGATACAAAGTTTGAGATTCCTCTTTTTGGTGCAAAGAAAAAAGATGACGAAATAGTTGTCCCGTTGGAATGGTATGTCAAATAGAGCCCTATACCAGTTTTCTCATAAAGAGTTCAGTTCATCAATGTAATATATAGTATTATTCTTCAATATATTGTACAAAAAAAGAATGCGAAAAAAAGAAGATATGAGGAATTACCCTCATATTATTCGGATACTATCTCGTCATCATTTCTAATTGCAGCTACCAGCTCAATCGGGGATACAAAAATCTTTCCATCACCGAATTTACCGGTTCTTGCACTTGCTCTTATGATCTCGATGATAGGTCTGACATCTTCATCGCCCACGACCATCTCTATCTCGGTCTTAGGTATCATGTCCACTTTGATCTGTTTTCCTCTGTACTGGAGGCAAATACCTTTCTGTGCGCCACGTCCTTTAACCTGATAAACTGTCATGGCAAAGTAACCTTTCTCTTCCAATGCGGCCTTTACATCTTCCAGCATCTCCGGGCGGATAATTGCTTTTACTCTTTTCATTCGCATCACCTCAGGCTGTAGTAGATTCCCCATGTTGGGATATATCAAGTCCAACATATTCTTCTTCTTCTGTCACACGCAATCCCATTACCTTGTCCACAAGCTTGGCAAGTATATAGGTCATTACAAATGCGTATATAATGGCAGCGGAAGCATCAAGTAGCTGTATAAAGAATTGATGTGTATTTCCATATATAAGTCCGTCAACTCCGCCAATGGCTGCGCTTGCAAATATTCCGGTTGCAAGTGCTCCCCAGAGTCCTCCCATTCCATGAATTGCCCACGCATCAAGACTTTCATCAAGTCCCTTGTGCACACGGAATAGTAGTGCTCCGTAACAGAGAAGTCCGGCAAATCCACCGATAATGATAGCAGCCATAGGTCCGACAAAACCGGAAGCTGGTGTGATAGCTACAAGACCTGCAACGCCTCCACTGATAAGACCCAGTGAACTTGGCTTGCCCTTTATCCAGGATGCTGCCATCCAGGTAAGTGCCCCGGCTGCTGCAGAGATGTTGGTTACGACAAGAGCATTGACTGCAAGTCCGTCTGCTGCAAGTGCACTTCCTGCATTGAATGCAAACCAACCGAACCACAGGAGTGATCCACCAAGGAGGGTTGTTGTAATATTCTCTGCCTCCATGCTGTATTTGCCAAATCCTGCACGGTTACCAATAACAAGTGCAAGTGCCAGAGCACCGAATCCTGAACTTATGTGTACTACGGTACCACCTGCAAAGTCAAGTGCACCTAGCTCTCCGGCCCAGCCGCCTCCCCATGCCCAGTGAGCAAGCGGGTCATAGACCAGGGTTGTCCAGAGTAATCCGAGAACAATAAAAGAGCTCAGTTTGATACGTTCTGCAACTCCTGATGTAAGGATTGCCAATGTGATTCCTGCGAAAACCAGCTGAAATACCATAAATAGCATATCAGGGATTCCGTCGCCGTCCATTCCAACGCCTGCTAGGAATAAATGGTCTAGGCCGCCTATGAATCCTGATATATCAGATCCAAAGGAAAGGGTGTAACCGATTGTAACCCATTGTATACTTACAATGGCAAAGGCCACGAAAGACATGGCTATCATAGAAATAATGTTCTTACTACGCACCATTCCGCCGTAAAAGAGTCCTACTCCCGGGGTCATAAGCATGACCATGGCGGTACAGATGATAATAAAGGCTGTATCTCCAGTGTCGAGTACCAATTACATCACCTGATTTTTTGAATTATGATCAATTGTTTGTTCCATAGTTCCACCTATATTTATATATCGTAATACGGATGTCTGCAATATTCTTCCCTTTTCCTATGTAATATTATTTAAATATTTTGTTTTGACCTTATGGACAATATTCTTTTTTCATCTATTAGGTAAGTATTTATCCAGAAAATACGATGTTTACTGGGGTTTAAATATGAGTACAAAAGAAGAAACATCTATTGAAGTCAGCAAAGATGGGCCGTATATCGTCAAAAATGTGAACACATTCGTTAACTCAAAAGGAGAGAATTTGGATACACAACCTGCTATGGCACTTTGCAGATGTGGTTCATCAAAGAACAAGCCATTTTGTGATGGCTCTCACATTGAAATTGGTTTCAAGGATGAAAAGAATTGAGTATTTTCGTTTTTATTCATTTCTTCAAAAACGGCTGATTTCATAAAAGAGTAAGTCTATTGCATGTTACGGCATTGCTATCATTTTTCTTCTTTTAACCATACAAAGCCTATTTATTGGTAGATTTACTATACCAGAATCATATCGTTAATTGAAAGATATATATCAATATCATGGAGATTTAATAAATGGCAATCCACCCTATAGAATACCGTTACGGAACAGATGAAATGAAATTTGTCTGGAGCGAGGTAAACCGTCTTGAGAAGGTCATGAAAGCTGAAGCTGCACTTGCAAGAGCTGAAGCAGATATTGGACTTATCCCAAAAGAAGCTGCAGATATTATAGAGGCCAGTATTGGTTCTGTGGAACTTGAAAGGGTAAAAGAGATTGAAGACGAGATTCACCACGATATGATGGCAGTGGTTATCGCCATGTCTGAAAAGTGTGCGGAAGATGCAGATAAATGGGTGCACTTCGGTGCCACATCAAATGATATGCTTGATACTGCAACAGGTCTTCAGTTAAAGGATGCTGTGAAGATCCTTGAAGATAAGATCCACACTCTTCTTGATGTACTTCTCCTTCAGGCAGATACACACAAGAACCTGGTATGTGCAGGAAGAACACACGGACAGATCGGTGTTCCAACAACCTATGGATTGAGGTTTGCCATATGGGCATCCGAGGTTGCAAGACACATAGAGCGCCTTGAACAACTCAAGCCACGACTTATAGTTGGTCAGATGACTGGTGCAGTAGGTACTCAGGCTGCATTTGGAAAGGATGGAATTGAGATTCAAAAAAAGGTAATGCAGTATCTTGAGATTGGCTCAGTTGATGTTTCAAACCAGATCATCCAGAGAGACCGCCATGCTGAATTTGTCATGTGGATGGCAAACACCGTCACTACTCTTGACAAGGTGGCTGTGGAAATACGTACCCTCCAGAGAAGTGAGATAGCTGAGGTTGAGGAAAGCTTCAGGAAAAAACAGGTCGGTTCTTCTACAATGCCACACAAGCGTAACCCCATCAAGTCCGAACAGATATGCGGTCTTGCAAGGATCGTTCGTGCCATGATCGAACCTGAACTTCAGAACAACACACTATGGGATGAAAGGGACCTGACTAATTCCTCATGCGAAAGGATCGTTTTCCCCGAGGCATGTGTCCTTACCGATCATATCATAAAGCTCGCAATCGGCGTGATCGAAAACTTAAGGTTCTATCCGGAGAACATCCGCCGCAACCTTGACCTTCTTAAGGGACTGAATATGGGTGAGGCTGTAATGATAGAACTTGCAATGCGTGGTGTAGGTCGCCAGGAAGCTCACGAGCTTGTCCGCTCCAGTGCAATGGAAGCTCATGAATCCGGCAAGTATTTCAAGGACGTCCTGCTGGCAAACCCTAACGTTGCAAATTACCTGAGTGAAGAGGACATAAGCAATCTGGTCGATCCGGATAAGTACATTGGTACTGCTGTAGAGCAGGTTGAAATGGTAGTTGCAAAACTGAAGAGGAACTAATTTCCTCTTTTTTTCGCAATTCTATTTTGATAATTCTATTTTATATTTTACTTTTTCCGGGACATCGGGAACAATTTCATAACGAATTGTTCTCTGTCTAAACAGACCAATTAAATAACAACGTTGTCTTAGTTTTCATTGTCATTAAATCCACTCGTGAAAGCTATTAGTGGAGATGTTTGCGATAACTATTTGTCCTTAATCGACAGGCAAAACGACAGTAAAATAAAAAGTGCTTCCTTTTCCAACTTCACTTTCAAGTTCAAGTTTAGATCCCATCATATCAAGAAGCCTGTTTGATATCGTCAGTCCAAGACCTGTTCCTCCGTACCTGCGACTTATGGAACCATCTCCCTGCGAAAAAGAATCAAATATCCTGCTTCTGTTCTCTTTTGCGATTCCAATTCCTGTATCTTTCACTGAAAATGTTAGTCCGATTTCATGCGTTTTGTAATGAAGAATAGAGGGTTCCACTTTCAGTTCAATTTCACCTGTTTCAGTGAACTTTATAGCATTACTTAAGAGATTAATTAATATCTGCCTCAATCTCAGATCATCAACAATGATATATTCTGGTATGTTTGATTCTATGTTCAGTTTAATTTCAAGCTCTTTCTCATGGACTTTATAATTAACAATATCTGTAATTTGCTTAAGCAACTCCATGAGTTGTGTTCTTTCTGGATTAAGTTCCAGTTTTCCAGCTTCTATTTTTGAAAAATCTAATACATCATTGACCAGATCAAGCAATGTATTTGCTGATGTATGCACTGTTTGAATGTAATATAATTGTGATTCTGTAAGTTCTGTTTGCATCAGCAGATCAGAAAAACCCATCACTCCATTAAGAGGCGTCCGAATTTCATGGCTCATGTTGGCAATGAATTCACTTTTTGCACGGTTTGCCATTTCTGCCTGTTCAGTCATGTGTTTTGCACGGATCGTGGCTTTTTCAAGATTCCGATTAGTTTCAAGCAATGTTTCCTGCGCTTTTTTACTTTCTGTAATATTTCGAAGTATTATCATTTGTCCCAGTGCATTTTTATTTTCACTGGAAAGTGGCAAAAAATCAACATTAAGCCAGATGTTTTCTCCACCAACGCTCTTTTTCACTTCAAGGCTATTTCTTTCAACTGCATTCTGTCTGTTAGTAATAAGTTCTGGCCAGGAAACCAGTGTTTCAGATACTATTTTTCCAATATAATCCGATGTAAGTTCCAGGTATTTTGTCGCAGAATGGTTACAATCAACTATTCTTTGCATTTCATCAAGAACAATTACCCCGTCAGGCATTTTTTCAAAAAGCAGACTACGTGCAAGAGGAGCTAGATCTAATAATTTGTAATGTGTCAGGCCAAAATAAATTATTATACCACAAAATGCAAGAGAAAAAGGAATTGGATCAAGGCCAGGCGGAAATATTCCAGCAATATAGAGTAAGAATACTAAAAAGGGTATTAATGTTCCAAGCATTACTACAGATACCTGTTTTCGAAAAGCTGGCATGACCTCTGTTCGCATGTTTAGCAGAAGGACAATGCTGAAACTAATACAGAGGATGGTATAAAATTGCTGAATCCAATACCATGTACCAGGTTCAAATGCCAGTATAGGAAAGATTGCTTCAGGACTAAGGAATATTTCCTTGTGATATAGAGTATGTTTCTCAGTAGTGAACACAAGGAGCATAGTTACTAATGGAATGGCAACGATTGCAAAAGTTGTCGCTGTGGTTGACCATTGTTTTTTCCCTGTGTATTTTATTGTAAAGATCAGCAATAAAGCTGGAATAAAAGGAATTCCAATATATTCAAGTTTGTAATAGGTTAAAGTAGAATTCAATGTTGCTGAAGATATTTCGAATACATAAAAAAATGTATAAACAATAATGGAACATAAAAGTAATGAGAAATAGGTAGTACCGTCTTTATCTCTATGCTTTTGAATATAGAATATCAGTGCACACAGAATAAACACCAGTGCAAATAGTGGCAGTGCAAAATAATTGAGATACATGTTTACGTTTTTGTCTGTCAATACTTATTGATTTAGTATACGACTCGTTTTTTTATATTACTACAATATCTGTAAATAAATATATGTTGCCGGAACTTTTATCAAATGAATATTATCTGCTTAATACTTTATGCACAAAAATTATACTAGCTATATGAAAATTACAGGGACCATATATAAAATATAAATAAGTTGTATTAGATTATTTCTTAATCCAACATTTTCTTCAAAAACATCCCTGTATAGGAAATATCGCTTTTAGCTACTTCTTCCGGAGTTCCCTGGGCAATGATTTCTCCGCCACGGTCTCCACCCTCTGGTCCAAGATCTATTAACCAGTCTGCAGTTTTTATCACGTCGAGGTTGTGTTCGATGACTATCACGGTATTTCCGGCATCCACAAGTCTTTGCAGGACTTCAAGGAGCTTTTTAACATCGTCAAAATGAAGGCCGGTTGTAGGTTCATCCAGTATATGAACTGTTTTACCGGTGGAGCGTTTGCTCAGTTCGGTTGCGAGTTTAACTCTCTGTGCTTCTCCTCCTGAAAGTGTGGTAGACGATTGTCCCAGTTTAATGTACCCCAGACCTACATCGTTGAGCGTCTGGAGTTTTTTACTGATCTTTGGCACATTCTCAAAGAACTCAAAGGCTTCCTCAACTGTCATGTCAAGAACTTCGGCAATGTTCCTGTCCTTGTAAGTTACTTCCAGTGTTTCTCTATTGTAACGTTTGCCATGGCATACTTCGCATGGAACATACACATCAGGTAAAAAGTGCATCTCAATCGTTATTATCCCGTCACCGGAACATGCTTCACACCTGCCACCACGGACATTGAAACTAAAACGTCCTGGTTTGTAACCCCTGGCACGTGCCATCTTTGTCTGGGCAAAGAGTTCCCGAATTGGGGTGAAAAGATTAGTGTAAGTCGCAGGGTTGGATCTGGGTGTGCGTCCGATGGGTGACTGGTCTATGGTTATGACCTTGTCCACATTTTCAAGTCCATCTATGGAATTGTATTTGCCCGGTATGTCTCTTGCCCTGTTGAGATTCTTTGCAAGCACTTTGTTAAGTGTTTCATTGATAAGCGTACTCTTTCCTGATCCGGAAACACCGGTGACACAGACAAGAATTCCCAGAGGGAATTCCACATCGATGGATTTGAGATTGTTCTGGCTTGCACCCCGAAGGACTAGGGTTCCGGTGGGCTCTCTTCTATCTTCCGGGACCTCTATTTTCACTTTTCCACTCAGGTATTTTCCGGTTGTGGAGCTCTTGTTCTTCATTATCTCTTTGGGAGTGCCTTCGGCAACTATCTCTCCGCCGTGTATGCCTGCTCCCGGTCCCATGTCAACAACATAGTCTGCACTGGTTATGGTTTCCTCATCGTGCTCGACCACAAGTACGGTATTCCCTATATCTCTAAGATGTTTCAATGTTGTAATAAGCCTGAGATTGTCCCTTTGATGAAGGCCAATACTTGGCTCATCAAGTATGTAGAGCACACCCATAAGGCTGGACCCGATCTGTGTTGCAAGCCTTATTCGCTGTGCTTCTCCTCCTGAAAGTGTGGCGGCAGACCTGCTCAATGTAAGGTAGTCTAGACCCACATCAACAAGGAACCCTAGCCTTGCCTTGATCTCTTTGAGTATGAGGCGGGCGATGGTATATTCCCTGTCGTTGAGCTTTGTTTCCAGTTCCTTGAAGAAGTCCAGTGCTTCTTCAACGGCCATTTCTGTTGTATCGATGATGTTCTTCCCATCGATCGTAACTGCAATGGTAACTGGTTTGAGCCTCTTACCATGGCAGGTCAAACATGGTTTTGTGCTTATGTATCTGCTCATCCTGTCCTTACTGTTTTCGGATTCCGTGCCTTCATATATTTTGGAAAGGTTTGCGATAACTCCCTTGAAGCGTCCTTTATGCTTCCACATTCCACCATTCTTTCCTACATGCACAAAGGGAATCAGTTCCTCACTGCCGTTGAAGATAATATCCTTTACTTCAGGTTTTAGTTCTTCAAAGGGAACATCCATTGAAAATCCCTTGTGGTTTGCCAGTGACTGAAGTGACTGCATGTAATATCCGTCAACTTTCTTGCTGTACCAGGGTTCTATTGCACCTTCGTTGAGTGTCAGTGTCTTATCAGGAACTATCAGGTCAGGGTTGAACTCCATTGAAGTTCCAAGTCCGTGACACTGCGGGCATGCACCCTGCGGGCTATTGAATGAGAAAGCTGCAGGTTCCATTTCCTCAAAACCGATGCCACATTCGGTACATGCAAGTTTCTCGCTGAATGTCAGTTCTTCGCCATCGATGACCTGGACTGTAAGCGTTCCTCCACTTTTTTCAAGTGCTGTTTCCACGGAGTCGGACAGTCTTTCATCGATTCCTTTCTTGATCACGAGCCTGTCCACAACGATGTCAATATTATGTTTAAAATAACGACCAAGTTCTATATTCTCGGCGTCTTCCAGTAAGTGAACTTCTCCGTCCACACGCACACGTGTAAAACCCTCGGTGCGCAGGTCGATAAGGAGTTTCTTGTACTCTCCCTTCCTTTCCCTGACAAGTGGGGCCAGCACATGGATCTTCGTCCCTTCCCGCAGGTTCATTATGCTGTCAACTATCTGGTCAACGCTCTGGGTTTCAATTATGCGCCCACAGTCAGGACAGTGCCTTATGCCAATGCGGGCAAAGAGCAGCCTGAGGTAATCATAGATCTCAGTAACAGTACCAACTGTTGAGCGGGGATTCTTGCTTGTGGTCTTCTGCTCGATGGATATGGCAGGGGACAGCCCTTCGATGTACTCGACATCCGGTTTTTCCATAAGTCCGAGGAACTGCCTGGCATACGCTGAGAGTGATTCCACATACCTGCGCTGTCCTTCGGCGTAAATAGTATCAAAAGCAAGTGATGATTTACCTGAACCACTGAGCCCGGTGATGACGATAAGTTTATCACGTGGCAGGGTAAGGTCAATATTCTTGAGGTTGTGCTCTTTAGCACCTTTTATCCTGATGCTGCTTAAAGACATTATATTATTCTCATGAAGTGATTAATAGGTATAGTTTACGGTGAACTGAGCAAGCTTAAAAAACAGTTTGCCGTTTTGCTTCATTCCGGCGTGATGAATCCCTTTTTTGCATGCTGCGGATCAGGGTTATGATCTTTACTTTTCTCTCAAACTCTGTCATTGGATTGTTAATTGGAAGTTTGATTATATATGGCTGATGTGAGTGGGGTGAAAGTATTTAAGGGTGTATTTTTGGTTTAGTTTTCCCATAATAAAATAAGTGACTTATCCATTTAGTACATACTTCACAGCAAAATAAGTGCAAATAAAGAATAATAGTACATATATTAGTAGAACAACCTGAACAGCCCCTTCTTTTTGTGCATCGTTGCTTAAATAAATGGAACAATATAAGTTATCGCGATTTATATTAATAACCTGAACCCTCAAGTAAAGGAAATCAAGATACAGCTTAGTGGTACCTTACTGATAAATTACGAAAAACCGGAGTGAATAAAATGAGTGATTACGAATTACCTGAAATTCAAAAAAAAGCCATGGATAATTGGATAACTTTGAACATACTCCGCAAAAAAAACCAAATAAACCTTATACCAGTTATGCGCTTAAACTTCTTTTTGAAGAATCACCAGATGGTTTCTTTATCACAAATAAGCAGTTTAAAGAAGCGATGGTCAGATGTGGTTTCTTACCTGTAAATAAAAATAAATTAAATTGGGATTTCCGGGTTTCCTTAAAATAAAGGAAATAAATAACACCCAATTCACAATAAACTGAATTTAACCCAAGCACAGCTCAAGCCAAAACAGAGATACTTTAATCTTTCAAAACACTCCTTGGATCAGATTTACTTGACTGACATGCATATATCAAGAATATGATGATTTTCCGGATGCTCTTCAGGTGAATTCAAATATATCTCGTAACTTGCCCGGGATATGTCAATTTCAAGGTTATTTTGTATCAGCCAATCAACGATCTTTTCCCATGCAGGGCCGTATTCTTCAGTTCCTGCCAGTTCTGCACGCATAACTACGTACTTTCCCCCGGGAAGTTTTTGCTTTTTTACCTCTCCCTCAACTTCAACATCATCGCTAATGGTCATGCACACATCCAGTTTAAGTTCCTCTGGGGGTGTAACTCCAGGATCATCATAATATGCTGACAAAAAAAGAGTCTCCGGTCCCATCAATTGCTTCGGTCCAGCCCAGCCACAAAGTTTAGTGAATAATTTTTCAAATACCTCGACATTTCCCATGTAGTTGCCAACAAATGAAACGTATGCTACGGTTCTTTCTTCTAATTCTGTTATCTTTGCTTCGTTTATAATTTCCAAACTTATCACCCACTTTTAACTTCACATTATTTTATGTGACCTGTGCAATAAAAACTCATGGTAAGTCGGGTGAAAGTAATAATTATTTCTTGTTGGCAAAAAAGAACAAATCCGGTGTTTGTGGTGTGATGGTGGCTGAATTCTCATAGGAAAGGAAGGATATGGTCAAAAAGTCGACATTTATGGGATATGGTGTGGTAAAAGGAATACAAGAGTTTTAAAAAGTGGCGAAAATCCCGGCTCAATTTGGTAGCTCTGTACTTATGGAAGCAGAGGTGTAAAAGTAGAACTGGTGGGGAATATTACCCATAGAAAAGGAAGTGTGAAACTATGAATTTTCTTACTAAACTCGGGTACAAACTGAAAGCTTACACTGATAGTTTTTCTACAGAACCGAAAGTAGATTCTTTCAACTTTCTTATGAACTCTCTATTTGAGATGTACCAAAATAGTATTGTTTAACACAAATAATATATTATTATCAAAAAAATCAAATAATTATATATGGCTATAAATCTACAAACCCTAAAATAAGGAGGGTATACCTCATCAAAAACATTACGATAATTACTATATTTTTACTTATTCTTGTTTTCGGTTGTTTTAATTCAACTGCAGCAGAAGTAACACTTAAACCATCAACTCAAATCGTCACACCCGGTGAAGATTTCACAGTAGATGTTTTTGTAACGCCGGATATTGCAATTGCCGGATTACAGTTCGATCTCGAGTTTGACAGTTCAAAGATACAGGTAGATGATGTATCTAAAGGCAAATTCTTAGGTTCGAAAGGTGCTGCGACATTCGTCAACTACGGAAACATAGACAACAATGCAGGGATACTTTCTGATATTTATGGTGTGGTATTGGGTCCTTCAAGCATCTTAGAACCTGAGTCATTTGCAAGGATCACAATGAGTGTAAAAGAGCAGGCTACAAGCACATCAACAATTTCTCTGAAAAACGTGATCATAAGTGACCCATCAGGAAATTCCATAGACACCTTGATTAAAAGTACGACCCTGACTATTAAAGAAGCATCCAGTGGACCCCAGGAGGTATTCTATGATAGCTTTGAGCAGGGGGACTGGAATGAGCTATGGACTGAAGGCAGACAAAGCTACTGGACCAATTCAGTTCAGCGGGCAATAGACGGCAGATATTCTGCTGAAATTGATGGCTGGGCTATAGATGCACCATTAACCTCTAAAGATATAGATCTGGATGGCAAAACCAGCGCTACAATTACCTTCTCCTGGTACATTGAAAGTGGTCTTGACAGAGGAGAATACCTTGCATTTGATGTATCCACAGATGGAGGAGCTACCTGGACTGAAAAAGCAACTTTAAGAGGATATATGGATACGGAAAATCGATGGCACTACGCGAGCGTTGAATTGAATGACATAAACAACCTCAAGCTTCGATTCCGAGGAAAGATGTCCAATTCACGGGAAGATGCATTTGTTGATATGGTCAGGGTAGTAGCAACATAAGCAATATGCCGTTGAATTAAGATGAAATTGAATAGTGTCCGGTCTGGACACAAAACCCCTTTTTGCGACTTGAGTCTAATTCTTTTTTGAGAAACTATCCGACATCTCATATTACGATTGTCGGTTTATTTTTTTCATGGGTGCATGTTTCCTAAATTCCATAGTAAAGGAAGATTAACATGCTTACTCACTTCTCTTGTTTTACAGGAAGATGGGCTGGGTTTTTTCAAACAGTTGATGTTAACCTTCATGTACTTCATTCTCTTCCGTTTGATTGTATACTGCTAGTATTTCCTCTTTAGTAAATATCTCAATATCCTCTTGGTTAATAATTGAATCAGAGTTCATACTCAAAACCCCATCTAGTGGTTTGCACGCCTTATTAAATACACTTAAATCTGATGGCAAAGAGAATGTTACAGTTTCTTGTTTGACTCCGTTTTCTATTTTCAGATACGAGAGAATATTTTTAATTGAGTGACTTAATAATATAAGTCGGGTTGTGATGGTGATGGGTTCCCAGTTAACATTATGTTGTTCAACCTGAAAATGGCATTTTCCATTCTTTTTTTCTTTTTCACAAATTTGATTTCGTATCAAAAACGAAGAACCAAATTCGCTTCCACCCATCGAAATAGCTTCATTAAAAGGTGGTGACATCACACATTCTTTTTCTTCTGCTATGAACATTTCGAATCCCACTGGTTCGATTCTTAATCCGTGCTTTAAGTTGTTATATTCGGAACGCCGTTTTTCATTTAGGAATTCTGTAGCTAAACTTTTCCAGAATTTGCCATATCCAACCTTAATTTCCTGTTCTTTTTCCTTATCTTCAAGTTGAAAACAATTAAATGTTTGTAACTATTCAGCCTAGCTCACTTCCACCAAGCTGATTTCTTCATCCACGATCAATTCTGCAACTTTGGAACAAATGAATTGCCATAAAATATTGCACTAATTGCATCGATAACAGATTCAGAATTCTTATTAACAGTAGACACGTATCCTCTTATACGGCAGAAATTTTTTGCACCCTGTTCACTGCGGAAAGTACCTGATATCTTCTGCTGTACTTTCGTCATTCTGATCTCTCTTTCAGCCTGATTGTTATCAAACGGAACGTTTTGGTCGTACATAAATCGCAAGATATCCTCTTTATGGCCAATAAACCTATCCAGCAAATTCTTTACCGTGGTCTGCTTCTTACGTCCTCGTTTTTTAGACCGCACATTTGATTCCGGATCAGGAGGATTTTCATTCACTCCTAAACAAGTTATGTGATCATAATCCTCACTGAACCTTTGAATTAGCTCAGTATCTAAAAGATCATTATCAACATGATGTTTAATGCATATCAAGAGATCACTCATTATCTTTGGCCACTGTTGATCCCTGTTTTCGGAAGCTCCAGTTAACTCTCGTAATAAATGTGCATTACATAATGAATGTTGACATTCATATTTGTTGTACGGTTTCCAAAAATCATGTGTTGCAACACCAGTGTAACCTGGTAATATGCCCATAGCATCCATTGCTTCTGAGCCCCTTTTGCGATGTGCAAAATAATAGGTCAGTTTGTCTGTACCTGCCACATGAAGCCAATTACGAACTGCATTTATTCTCATTCCTGTTTCATCCAGATTGATGACAGGAGATTCTTTCAGGAGATGTTTCACTGTATTTTCAAAAGCTCCAAGCTTCTCAAAACAACTACGTTCCGTGTTCACCAAAGTAGCAGGACTTATCTTGCATCCCAAAATATCAGAGAACAACTTGGTAACACGCTGATAAGGAAGTAATTGGTAAGTGTGCAAATAAACTGCAAATGACTTAACTCGATGACCGTATTGAGTCGGCTGAGTTACACCATCTGGAAAAAGAGCTTTGTTTACATGAGAACATTTGGGACATGTTTTAATCTCGCAACGATGTTCAATGCAATTGATAGTTATAGGAGGAATGTCAAAGACCTGTCTTCTTTCATAGTTAGAGGGAACAGAAGCTAACGATCTCCCACAATTGACGCATTGATTAACAGGATGAACAATAACTTCATCCGGATCATCATTTATTCTTAATGTAGTACCAGGATGACCGTTTTGACCACCTACATGCTTATTGGTCTTTTTTCTTTGACTTTTAACGGTTGGTTTATTCCGTGCATAAGAATCAGTAGAAGGTGGTTTGCTACTGTTGCGACTATTCTTTTCAAGCATTTCTTCCAAATGCCTGACACGCTCTTCAAGTTGTGCAATTTGGAGAGATTGATGTTCAATTATCCCAAGTAATCGAGTTACAAGTTCTACTACTGCTTCTGGACCAGCTTCATAAACTGCAAGTATTTCTTCGCGGTCTATACAAATCCCCTCAGATTGATAGACGTTTTTTATGATATTTTACTGAAGAGGATTTCGATATTCCCTCATTTTAGATCATTAAAGTATTCAAACTCAATTATATCCTCTCATTTTTTATCATTTTGTTTAATTTCTCTTCATTAATCCTTATTTTTAGTATAGCTCCCGCTATCCTAAATTACTCCTTTGGTTTTTAGTGTCCTCAATTGATGCAGATTAAAACAAAAAGCTGTCATCAACATTTTTGCATTCACTCTTTCTACAGTTGTAACAAGAACCTTTCTGGTTTTAAATATTTCTTTTGTCACTGCATACACTCTTTCGCAAGGGACTCTTTTCACACTTATTCTTTCATTTCTGAGGATATCCATTATTCCTAAAGGATGTCCTCTTACAGCTCGTTGCATTGTTGCTGCAAAACCTTTTGCTATTGCTCCAAAATATCCTTTATCTCTATACACCACTTCACCCTTTTCAGACAGATCAACCTGTGAATCGTGAAGTGATGCAGTTGTTGTCTCAAATCTTCTGATTAGTTCATAATCCTTATCAATAATTGTATGAAGTTTGTATCCAAAGTGAGATTTACCATTTTTCTTAGTCCAGGTTCCATCTTTGCTTCTTCTTGTTTTCGCATCTTTTCCTCTGAGTACATCTGCTTTTGCATGTCCTGGATCTGAGTGAATAAAAGTTGCATCCTGGATCATTCCTTTTTTAATCTTCAAACCAAGAGCATCAAGCTGATTCTGCATTTCATCCCACACCGCTTTTTCTTTACCATTGTCGATAATTCTCTTCCTGAATGACCAGACAGTTGTACTGTCTGGTACATATTCAGGAAATCCCAGGAATTTCCTAAAGGATATCCTGTCAATACACTGCTTTTCAAGCTCAGCATCAGAAAGACCATGCCATTGTTGCAGAACAAGCATCTTGAACATTACAATAACATCAGCTTCAGGCCGTCCGCCTGAAGCTGTTCTGTTTATGTACATTGACTCCAGAATAGGGCGAAAAGGCTTCCAATCTACTAAATATTCAATTTCAGCAAGCTTATCTCCGACAGATTGGAGACGCTTATATTCTTCATTTAAGGCAAAATCAGTAAAAGAATCCATAATAGTAAATTTGCTTTGCTATTATTTAAATTTTATTAAATTGTATGGGTATTGATGGTAGTTTATCGAAATCCTCTGAATATTTTTTAACACATAGAATGAAGCCATAGTATATTGTTTTTTGCATCATTAAAACAGTCAGGCTGAATAGTTACAAATGTTTTAGATAAATACTCCCAAGAGAAATGATACGGCTCTTTTTTTCTCTTTATGTTCAGTCCATTGTCGATATCGTCAACCATTTCCCTCAAACTGCTAATTTGATATTTTTGTAGCCATCCTACAACACATTCTGGAGCTTGCAAAGTTGCACAAATAAGTGCGAAGAATGTTTCCATCCCATGAAAGTAAGCCAATCGAATCGAAAGAGCTGCAAGATTCTTTTCCTTCCCCTCAAGCTGTTTAAAGTTGTTATATGCTACATAATTGAAATATTCAGGCCTCATTGATTCAATGAAATCAAGGTTTTTTTGTGCTAAATCCAAATCCCAAATACAGTATGGTTCCTTGTTAAATACAAATTTACGGTGATCCAATTAACCCCTTCCTTTATTGTCTTAATCACTTCTAAATGAAAATTGTGTTACCCGTTTATATTTTTGTTGTAGATTAGGTGAAAGTATTCAGATATCTTATTTATCCCAATTCTCCAAGTAAAGGAAATGCTTCCAACAGCATTTTAAAAAACGTCTTTTTTATTATATACTACATCTGTTTTTTTGTTATCTATTCAATTTGTGGAAAATAATTTCTTATTAGTTTGCATAATTGGAAATTTAGAAGAAGCTATCCACCCGAAACACCATTCAATCAAACTTCTCTCAAGAAGGTCATTTTTTTGTATCTCTCCTCCTCAACTACAGTTTCCTGACGCTTATCTATATAAATCTATAGTGGATACACTAAATTATCAAAAAACAGAGGTATCCATATGAAAACATTAGTAACATATTTTTCACAGACCGGAAACACAAAAAAAATAGCTGAAGCAATTTATGGTGAACTTGAAGGGGAAAAGGAGATCAAACCAATAGGTGAGGTCGCAAACCTTGAAGGATATGACCTCGCATTCGTAGGATTCCCTATAATGCAATTCGATATTCCAGCAAAAGTAAAGACCTTCTTATCAGAGAAAACATCAGGCAAGAACCTTGGTATATTCATGACCCACGCTGTGCCGGAAGGATTCGAAGCCATCCACTCATGGACAGGTTCCTGTGCCCAGGTCGCAGAGGGTGCAAACATACTTGGTACATTTGAATGTCAGGGTGAGCTTGCTCAGCCAGTGATTGACATGTTACTCAAGGCAGACGACCCTCAGATGAAAGCATTCGGTGAGATGGGTCCGTCCACAAAAGGACAGCCTGATGAGTCCCGTGTACAGAAAGCTAAGGAGTTTGCAAAGGAAGTACAGGTAAAGGTACAGTAAGTTACTTCTTCTATCCTGAAATTGTATTCTAGGGAGAATTGATTTATGTCAGATAAGAAAAAAGCACCAGCATTCTGTGAGAAGTACTGCATCATCTGCAAAGGTGCACGTGCAGGTAACAGCCTGTGCAAAGCATTGCAGAACATAGAACTTAAGATAACAGGTCCAAAAGGTTGTCCGTTCGGTAAAGCAAGAACTGAATATTATGGTGTCACGCCTGACAAGCAGATTCCGGAATAATGTTTAAATAAAAGGCAAACGAGCCTTTTATCCTCTATTTTTCTCATGCTTCTAATTGTAGTTATGATTTTTACTCTCTTCTTTGAAGTGTCACAATGTGTTCAAAGAGGAAAATCTAGTTTATTTTTATTCTTCTTATAGCAATTATAGCATGTTGGTTTAATTTTTGATGATTTAGTTAATTGACCACATATATGGCAATATTTTTCTTCATACTCTTCATTCTTATATTTGTTCCATGAAGTGAAACATTTTTTGCAATATGGGCTCATTGGGTCTATTTTAATTTCCTTATTGCATCGAATACAAAACCCACCCTGATTTACTGCAGTTTTAGGTGTGTTTTTAGGCACAGCTTTAGATTTATTATTAGTTGTATTCTCTTTTCGAGCAATCTTTTCGACAGTTACTTTTAATTCCTCACTGATACGGAATAGTCTCATTGATTCCTTATTTATATCGTCGTATAATTTAGGATCTTCTTCTCTTGAGACATATATCCCCATTTCATTGTTATTCTGTTGGGAAAACTCATATAAATTCATAGAAGTAACTAAAGCTTCTTTTTCACTCAAGTAACATTTAGCATGCAAATTTTTACAAAAACCAGTTCTAACAAAATCTAATGACTTTAACCAGTTATTTTCATCAGGTTGTAATTCATTTTTCCCATAAACAACATCAATATGAATTTTCATTCGATTTTTGTCTTCAATTAGTTCTTTAATTCTATCATTAATTTTCAAGTATGGACTAATGAGAACTACTTTTTCATCTGCATTTTTAATAAGCTTCTCTAAATGATATGTAATGCCACTTGTATCTAAAAAATCTGCCATATTTACACAATATAAATATACTTATTTAAAAGTTACGTGATTTACCATATTAGAAACTTAATTTAGTTCCAACATAATTTTGCGATAAAAGTCATTTTAAAAAATGCAATTAATATCGTGATACCATAAAATATTTAGGCAATCATCTCTTCAATAATTTCATGGCAGAATCACCGATTTTTGAGATATTTGATGGGTTGCCTAGGCAGGGTCCAGGTAATAACAAGTGTACTGAAAAAGCCTTTAATTTGCTTTCTTCTCTTCCTGCAGGCAGTAAGATCCTTGACATTGGTTGCGGTGTGGGTATGCAGACAATACATCTTGCGAAAATTTGCAACAACTGTCACATCACTGCAACTGACATTTACCAGCCTTTTCTGGATAAACTGATGGAAAATGCAGTTAAAGAAGGACTTGATGACAGGATTACCACAGTTTGTGCTTCCATGGATGAACTGCCTTTTGAAGCAGAAGAGTTCGACGTCATCTGGGCAGAAGGCTCTATCTTTATCCTTGGTCTTGAAAAAGGAATTAGCTACTGGAAACAGTTCCTAAAAGTTGGGGGCTATATGGCAGTGACAGAGAACACATGGTTCACGGATGAACCTTCTTCGGAGGTGCTTAAATTCTGGCAGGATATCTATCCCGATATAAAGAACATACCTGACACTGAAAAAGTTATCATGGCAGCCGGATATGATGTCATTGATCACTTTAAATTGCCAGTTTCTACCTGGTATGATTTTTACGCTCATCTGGAAAAAAGAGTCGATGATATCAGTGATAGCTATAAAGGAAACACTGAGGCAGAAACGATACTTGAGTTTAACAGAAAAGAGATAGAACTCTTCAGAGAGTACCCAGATGAATATGGTTATGCATTCTACGTTTTTCAGAAAAACACAAATAAATGACCTTGAAACTTAAAAAGAAATCAATGAAGAAGAATCTCTAATGTCGTATATAGGGGGTGACTTGCTCATAAAAAGCAGGTCATGTCCAAATACAAACCGTTTAAAATCATTCCTAACCGTAAATGATGTTTTTGATTTTTCTCTTCTACATCACCAACAAATCTTTATGGATAAATTGAGTATTTCTCATTAATGACTCCAAACACACATCCGCATAAAACAACTAAAAAGTGTAGTCATTCTATTGTTGATGTAGATTCCACTCCTTTGAGTTCACGTACTATAAAGCGCATAGAAGAAGCTGAAAATGATCTTCTGGAAGGCAATGTTTTGACTCTGAAAGAGATTAAAACTAAGTACGGATTAGAATGAAATTTAATAGTATTTTTACTAATGCATTTGATAAAGATTTAAAAGCTATTAGTAAAAAGCACCCTAAAGATGTAAAAACTATACTTGAGTCTATTGACACTATCCTTTTGAATGATCCTTTTTCTGCTGATACTAAACAGTTGGAATGCTTCAAATATTACAGATACAGAATTGGAAAATACAGAATTGTATTTGATCTCAGGGAAACAAACACTATTGTTTTTCTGGCTATTGACCACAGAGGGTCAATATATGAGAAGTTACGTAAAAGATTCGTAACTATTCAGCCTAACTGTTTTAATGATGCAAAAAACAATATACTATGGCTTCATTCTATGTGTTAAAAAATATTCAGTAAAATATCATAAAAAACGTCTATCAATCTGAGGGGATTTGTATAGACCGCGAAGAAATACTTGCAGTTTATGAAGCTGGTCCAGAAGCAGTAGTAGAACTTGTAACTCGATTACTTGGGATAATTGAACATCAATCTCTCCAAATTGCACAACTTGAAGAGCGTGTCAGGCATTTGGAAGAAATGCTTGAAAAGAATAGTCGCAACAGTAGCAAACCACCTTCTACTGATTCTTATGCACGGAATAAACCAACCGTTAAAAGTCAAAGAAAAAAGACCAATAAGCATGTAGGTGGTCAAAACGGTCATCCTGGTACTACATTAAGAATAAATGATGATCCGGATGAAGTTATTGTTCATCCTGTTAATCAATGCGTCAATTGTGGGAGATCGTTAGCTTCTGTTCCCTCTAACTATGAAAGAAGACAGGTCTTTGACATTCCTCCTATAACTATCAATTGCATTGAACATCGTTGCGAGATTAAAACATGTCCCAAATGTTCTCATGTAAACAAAGCTCTTTTTCCAGATGGTGTAACTCAGCCGACTCAATACGGTCATCGAGTTAAGTCATTTGCAGTTTATTTGCACACTTACCAATTACTTCCTTATCAGCGTGTTACCAAGTTGTTCTCTGATATTTTGGGATGCAAGATAAGTCCTGCTACTTTGGTGAACACGGAACGTAGTTGTTTTGAGAAGCTTGGAGCTTTTGAAAATACAGTGAAACATCTCCTGAAAGAATCTCCTGTCATCAATCTGGATGAAACAGGAATGAGAATAAATGCAGTTCGTAATTGGCTTCATGTGGCAGGTACAGACAAACTGACCTATTATTTTGCACATCGCAAAAGGGGCTCAGAAGCAATGGATGCTATGGGCATATTACCAGGTTACACTGGTGTTGCAACACATGATTTTTGGAAACCGTACAACAAATATGAATGTCAACATTCATTATGTAATGCACATTTATTACGAGAGTTAACTGGAGCTTCCGAAAACAGTGATCAACAGTGGCCAAAGATAATGAGTGATCTCTTGATATGCATTAAACATCATGTTGATAATGATCTTTTAGATACTGAGCTAATTCAAAGGTTCAGTGAGGATTATGATCACATAACTTGTTTAGGAGTGAATGAAAATCCTCCTGATCCGGAATCAAATGTGCGGTCTAAAAAACGAGGACGTAAGAAGCAGACCACGGTAAAGAATTTGCTGGATAGGTTTATTGGCCATAAAGAGGATATCTTGCGATTTATGTACGACCAAAACGTTCCGTTTGATAACAATCAGGCTGAAAGAGATATCAGAATGACGAAAGTACAGCAGAAGATATCAGGTACTTTCCGCAGTAAACAGGGTGCAAAAAATTTCTGCCGTATAAGAGGATACGTGTCTACTGTTAATAAGAATTCTGAATCTGTTATCGATGCAATTAGTGCAATATTTTATGGCAATTCATTTGTTCCAAAGTTGCAGAATTAATCGTGGATGAAGAAATCAGCTTGGTGGAAGTGAGCTAGGCTGAATAGTTACAAAGATTCAATAGATGTTGATTTTATTTGTAATTCTGGCTTTGGTGAAAAAGGTTTTCCATGGGGCAAGGCAAGAACAGAATACTACGGTGTCACACCTGACAAGCCTATTCCTAAAAAGTAATGTGTAAATAAAAGGCAAATGAGCCTTTTATCCTCTATTTTTTTCTGTATGGTTCTGATATTTTTCTTTATCTCGAACTCTGTTATTGGATGGATAATTAGGAGTTGCAAAATGTGCGATTGATGTATGTGGAGTTTTTTGACTTCCTGTTTCCCATAATGAAGGAAATGATGTTTTGAAAATAGAATTATGTCTTCATCTGCTCAATAGTATCCTCAATTTTGTCTATGAGCAAGCAAATTCTATTTGTTAGAGCCTCGTTTTTAGGCATATATTCTATATAACAAACACAATCATTGTTGATGCGTATCTTTTTATGGTCATCGGATGAAATTTGGATATATTCATCATTATGGGAAAGAAGAAGGCCGCTAAATGTTTTGTCGCTATTAGTGGTGATTATAACTTTGTCCACATCTGTAGTCATGTTCCTTGATATATCTACTAAAGATAATGAAATAAATGAAAAAAGCAGCACCATCATAAATGATATTGACAATGTTTCGCTTGATATTGTTTGCATTGCTTCTGTATAAATAATAGACATTATAATGTAACAAGCGACCATATACAGACAAAAGACAACAAAGGACGCATCAAAGATACGGTCGTTATCGGGGTCGTATAGAAATAACCCGACTATAGGTGCAACTCCTATTAATAAATACGAAAATATGTATGCAGATGAATATATGATGATTTTGTAAGTAGACATTAAATGATAGATAGATAATGAAAAATACGACATTATGTTAATTATTAGCAGATGAATAATCAGAGGAATAAATGCATACAATGCTAAAAAGCAAATACCAGTGACGTATGGATATTTTTGACCTGTTCTATTGGGTGTATCCATACAATTAATGATTCCAAACCAGTAAATTAGAAAACCTGATATCGGCAAAAGCAATGAAGAAATAATAATTTCACTTATTCCCATAACTTTAGATTATAGTTTAAATGTTTATGAACATTTCTTTTTCTGTCAAATAAAGGAAAACTTCCAATGGTATTTTGAAAAAAGCCATTTTCTTTTTAAGTAATCTTGGTTTAACTGCAAGCCTGCAAAGTGAAGGAAGATTTTTTCCTATTATGCTGACTAATCGGAAATTTTGAAAGGCAAAAACTGACTATTATGTTATCACACATTCAGTAAATTCAAAAATAACATTTTTATGAAAGTTGTACAATCTCTATTCATTTAGTGGAATTCTCACAAGTACTTTTTTCACAAATATTTACAATAATGGCAACCAGCAAATAAATCCATACACAATAAACTACAATCGTAGTTAGGATAAATGGGACATTGGTAGTTCTAAACGTTAAATATTCGACATATTTTTCTGTTCCAAAAGTTCCTGCGACAAAAATCGTAAGAAAGAAATTAGCGACTTTTGGTAGACTTAAACCAACTAGTAAAATAGCAAAACTGTATGTTTTTTCTCTTGTCAGTTTAAAGAAGTTTTGTAAATTCATGTCTTGCTTCAAGGCAATAGACATTTAAAAATATTGTTATCACATTTTAGGGGGAATATGTTGAGATGAAAATAGATATAACACTACTTTAAAGCAGTGTCATACTTTTCCAGAAAATACACTCATGTTGCTCTATAATAACAGTCTTTTCCAGAGCCAATTTCTATTATCTTCTTCTCATTGAGCAGATTTTTAATTATCGGCAGGAGGTCATTTTTATCAATATCAAGAGATTGGATTGTTTGATCAAATGTACATGGTCTTCGGAGTATGAGGTCATAGACTTCATTTGTAAGGTTTTCATGTTTGATGCTGGATCTTTTTCTTTTCAGGCCTTTAAGTACGAGCTTGATCCTTTCCCTGCCCAGTTCTTCATCAAACTTCTGTGCGATTTCCTTGAGTCTTTTTTCCGTTACAGGAATGATAAAATCTTCAGCAGGAGGTCGGCTTGTGGTCAGTAGTTCGATCTCATCCGGATCGATGGATTTGAGAACTTCGATAAGCTTATTGACCTCTTGATCGCTTGAATTTGTAAGGTAACCATTATTTGAGTTAAGGAGCATAACTTCGATGGCGAGTTTTGCACCTTTCATTTTCTGTAATTCTTTGAGCCCTTCGATGATATCCTTAACTTCAATTCCCTTTGCAGGTCTGTTGATGGACTGGAAAGTATCTTCATTTCCTGATACCAGTGTAGCAACCACAATATCTGCTTTTGACAGATTGTTTCTGACATCTTCTCTGGTCACAAGTGATGAGTTCGTGATAACGCAAATGGGAACATCACTGATCTTCCTTATCTCCTCGATCATATCACCTATTTTTAGGTTCAATGTAGGTTCGCATGTCCCTGAAAATGTAATGTAATCAAGGTCATCTACTTTTTTGTGATAATTAGTTATGGCATCGATCACTTCTTCAGTTCTCACAAGACCTGTAACTTCCAAAGGGTCTGATATTTTATGATCCACATGTCCAAGCTGACAGTAGGCACAGTCGAAATTACAGTTCTTCTTGAACTCACCTTTTCTGATAATATCTATTCCAAGTGACCTTCCAAGTCGCCTTGAAAGAATTGGTCCGTAGACGATCCTTGTTTTCATTTAGATCATTTCCTGATCATGGCTTTTCCACATTCAGGGCAATTGTTCTGGGCACAGGGGGTTCCTGGCTGATGGGCTTGTTCATAACCACAGCCAGGACATTTGCATTGTCCTGCTGGTGTGACAGATACTGGTACATTGCCGTTGCGATTTCCTCTTTGTCCGCGCTGTTGTCCCTGTCCTCTTTGACCTCTTCCTTGTCCACCGACCGATCCTTGCCCTCTTGGTCCTGTTCCATCCTTTCCTGGCATTGTATAATTTCCTCCTTCTACTCGTATTGATTTTCCATTAACCAGAGCGTCTGATATTTTCTCCAGTGTTCTGCGTAGCGTTCTTTGAAAAGTTGACTGATGTACTTCCATCTTCTGAGCCGCATCATCCTGTTTCATTTTTTCAAGATAACTTAATCGTAATGATTCCAGTTCATCAATAGTTATGTTAATCTCGTCCATACTTTCAATGCGGGAATCTGATGGCTTAAAGTGTCTGATATCATGCTCGAAGTTTACCATTCTCCTTTTTCTCGGACGTACCATGTTATGCATTATAATGCATAACTACTTAGACTTTACGTTTACTGGAAAAGCGAAATGAAACAATAGAACATAAAACAATATGAAAAGTAAAAAAAAACAAATAAAAATCGATTGCGGTATATCTGTTATTTAATTTTGATATTTGTTCTAGGTCAGTTTATGCACGTTTTCCACAGAATGAAGTTCTGTTCAACTTAAATATCTCAACGATAATTTGTTATTATGGCTATCTTTGAAATTGAGGGGAAAGTTGAGCTATTTCCTCAAAAGTGAGAAAAAAAAAGGATATTGAAGTTGGCAACAACGTAAGTGTCGCATTTCAACTGAGAGATTAAGATGTTGTTTATGTTCATTCCACGTCCAATTTGAAATTTGAACAAATCGGAAAACAAGGACATCGGGTATTTTCTATAACGCAAAAAAGCACAGAGAATAAGAAGCCGGAAATGCTTCTTATTTCTCCTTTCCTATTCCTTCAGTTATCCTTGATGTACTGGATCATCTTCGGTGTCAGCAGAGGTATTATCTGCGGAAGCATGTTAGGCAGAAGATTACCCATTGCCTCAGGCATGAGGTCAGGCATCTGCTCCAGCATGTAATCCGGCATCGGCACTCTCTTTTCAACCGCCTTGAGCATCTTTGGCATGACCTTTGGCATCAAAGACGGCATGAGCATTGGCATCATTACCGGCATCGTTGGCTTCATAAGCACATCCATGCCCGGCACGTATTTCACCGTCTTCATCATGGCTTGCATGTATGAAGGCATGGCACCGATCATGTCAGGCAGAAGTTCCACCATCATTTCGGTCATGTTCTCCGGCTCCATCAGCTCTATCATCTTCTCGAAGGTCGCCCAGGCAACAAGAGCATCATTATTCGTATCCGGCAGGTCATATCCAAGACTGCGTGCCGCGAGTGCTCCAAGGTCCTCTATCTTCACATCGACATTATTGTCCCTTGCAGCGACCCTGAACTGAACAAGACAGCACGGACAGAGCGCAGCCATGATATCAGCATCCTGGTCAACAGCTTCCTGCAAGCGGACATTTCCAATCTTGCTAGCCACTTTCGGCTCATCGATGAGTGTTACAACAGAACCGCAGCAGAGTGCTTTCTCACGGTTGTGCTCCATCTCCTTGAATTTCACTCCCGGAATCGCTTTTAGCAATTCTCTTGGTGGCTCGTAAACGCCTGCACCAGCTCTTCCCAGATGGCATGAATCATGCCATGCAACTGTCTTGTTCAAAGGCACCTTGAACTTAGGCTTCAGCACATCCAGTTTATCCATGAGGACTTCAGAATAGTGCTTTGCTTCAATGTCAAACTCCATTCCAAGTTTCTCAGCCCACTGCGGGTAGATGGTTCTCCACATAAGCAGACAGGCAGGACATGACGTAACAACTGTCTTTGCACCAATTTTCTGCATATTGGCAATGTTCATTTTCAGTATTCGCTCGAACACATCCCACTTTCCGGCAACAAGCATCGGAATTCCACAACACGATTCCTTATCACCAAGGTATGCGAAATCAATACCTGCCTCATCAAGCAAACGAACAGTACCTATCGCTACATCCTTTTCCACAAAGGATGCGGTACACCCTGCAAAGTATGCTATATCCGCCTTGTCTTTAATTTTTGCCCTTATGTCATCAGGCAGCCATTTGTCCCTGTCAACTCTGTAGTTTGCCCAGATGTTCCTCTCCTTATCAAGACTCTGCGCCATGATCTCGAACGGAGGAATGGTCATCATGCCTCTCTTCTGGACAAAGTTCTCTCTCAGTGTCATCCATGAACGCTCAATTGGCAGGTCAAGCTGACAGTTATGATCACACATCTCGCAAGTGGTACAGGCAAGGAAAGTATCCACCTGTTCCTGATCAAGCTCCATCTTTCCGGCAAGATACTCCTTAATGAAGAACCATTTACCACGGGGTGATTGTGATTCCCAGCCACGTCCATAGTATTGGTCACACTCATTCACACAGTATCCACACTGAGCACAGGTGTAAGCATGGGAAATAATGTCGCCTGGTATCTTCTTCTCATCCTTGAATTCCTGTTTATCAACACCTGACATATTGCCTACGGCACGTGCCATAGGTTCGAAGGTTTTTGCAAAGGAAAGCCCTGTCTTCAGCATGGTTTTGCCTGTCAATGTCTCAGGGTTCATTATGTCATCAGGGTCGGTCTGCTCCTTTAGCTCCTGAATAAGAGGCAAGCGCTTTTTGTAGACCTTATCTGCCTGTTGCGCAAAATAGAGGCCTGATGCATATATCCTTCCGCCGTTCTCCTCAGCTATCTTCACAATGCTAAGGGCAAGCGGGAAAGCAAGGTTGTACTTGAAGGATCTTTCAGAGTGAGGGATGAAACAAAGCATTATGGTTTCTTTTCCTTTGGTTACCATTCCCTCAACCAGCACAGGAAGCCCTATCTTTTTATCAATTTCCTTGAACATGGTGTCTATTTTGTCAACTGGTACCACAACTTCAGCAGGAATAAAGGAAGGGCCAAGTCTCTTCACTTTCATGGACCTGAACCATTCCTGGGTCTCATGCTCGGCAATTTCCTGTGGCAGAATCTCTCCTCCAGCTTCTCTGACTATATCTTCAAGGCCGCTGACATCCCTGGACTTAGGATAGGCAAAATTGCATATGTAGGAATGCGGAAGTTCCGGTCTGTGTTCCTCAACAGTTTCTCCATAATGTGTTTTATATGGGGATTTGTTCTTCATATCGGCCCATTGTGGATTTAAGAACGAGATTGCCCAGATGGGTATTTTCTTCTCTCCTACTTTCTTGATCGCTTCCTTCATGCTGGAGGCATCGGGGAATCCTGCAGAGATTGCAGCGGTCTTTTCGAATTTTCTCAATTTCAGAGTAACCTGCGTGATTATCCCGGTAGTTCCCATTGTACCGATAATCTTTCCAAGTTCATCTCCTGAGAAATCCTTTACCTCACCATTTGCCAGAACAACCCTGGCAGATTCCATGGTATCCTGTGACCAGCCGTATTCATAACTTCCATAACCAACACCATTCTGTGCAAGCCATCCACCTACAGTTGCAGAAAGTGCGCTTGATGGAACTGCTCGTACGGCCAGTCCTTCCTCATTGAGTTTTGACTCAAGGTCGTACCATACAGCTCCGGCACCCACGGTCACCTTGAGATTCTCTTTGTCAATATCGATAATTTCCCTCATTGGGGTTACGTCGGCAATAATTCCTCCCTTCGTGGGAATGATGCCACCATATCCTGATGAAGCTCCTGCTCTTGGTACGATCGGGATCTTGTATTTTCGTGCAAAATTAACAAGTTCAATAGCCTTTTTTTCATCCTTGACCTTAACAATTGCAGCAGGCTTTGTTTTGCCTACTATCCTTTTCACAAGTGATGGTAATGCTCCCACATCATGTGTGTAAAAATGTCTTTCTTTATCTTTGAAATTGACTCCTTTTCCAAATATCTCGGTGAGTTCTTTTTTTTGCTGCTCAGTTAGTTCATACATCGAATTTGTCATAATAAACCCCATTTATACATTGGATTATCTTATTCTTAACATTTTTTAACGATGTATCATATATATAGTGACTTGAATACTTCTGAATAAGCCTTAATTCAATCAGTTCCATAAAGGAATACAGAATAAATTGCTGCTAATCTTCAAAGGTGGGAACAAGTATGGATTTGCCTGATCATAAAACAAAGATCGTATGCACTATTGGCCCGGCTTCTTCTTCTGAGGAAGTACTCCGGGAACTTATCATTCAGGGAATGAATGTAGCCCGCTTGAATTTTTCTCATGGTGATATGGATAACCATCGTACTATTATCAAAAGAATACGTGCCATTGCCAAAGAACTCAACAGAGTAGTGGCTATAATGGCAGACCTTCCTGGTCCAAAGATAAGGGTAGGCGTCATCCAGAATGAGCCAATGATGCTGGAAAAAGGACAACAGGTTGTTCTTACTTCACGTGAAGTTCTCGGTAAGGATTCATTGATCCCTGTTCAGTACAAACAGATTACAGACAGTGTGACCCCAGGCAGTCCTATTTATTTGAACGATGGCTTCATACAGCTTGATTGTACACGCATCGAAGGAGAGGATATCTATTGTGATGTTGTTATTGGTGGTCCTCTTTTCTCTAAAAAAGGCATCAATTTACCAGGTTCCCGGTTATTTATCAACCCGATAACCGGAAGAGATCTGGAGATAGTTGATTTTGGATTTGAGGAAGGCTTGAGTATATTCTGTCTTTCTTTCATAGAATCAAAAGAGGATGTCCTTGAGGTTCGAAACTATGCGAAAAGCAAGGGCAAAGACGTGTTCATAGTTTCAAAGATTGAAAGGGAAAGGGCTGTAGAGAATATAGACTCAATTATCAAAGAGAGCAACGCCATAATGATAGCCCGTGGTGACCTTGGCGTTGAGATTCCAATACAGGATGTTCCTATCGTGCAAAAGAACATTATTCATAAGGCTAACCTCATGAGCACTCCTGTAATAACTGCGACGCAGATGCTCGAATCAATGACAGGCAATATCCGACCTACAAGGGCTGAAGCCACAGATGTGGCAAATGCGATAATAGATGGGACAGATGCAATCATGCTTTCTGCAGAGACTGCCGTAGGAAAATATCCGGTAGAAACTGTAAGGATGATGGCTAGGATTGCCAAATCCACAGAAAAATGGAGAGATCATACGACAATAGGCCTTGAAATGATGAAAAAGGCCATCCAGAGGATGAATCCGAGTGTAGAGGATATGATATCAATACAGGTGAATGATGCACTTCGCAGTCTGCCTGTACGTTATGTTATTACTCCCACGGTTTCTGGAAAGACTCCCCGGCATATCTCAAGATTCAGGCCTGATATCTGGATACTTGGGTTTAGTCGCTATCCTCTGACATGTGAGCAACTTGCAATGCAATATGCGGTATATCCGGTGCTTACCCGTCAGAAAGTTGATGATTGGGAGGAAACAGTCATGGATGCTCTGAATAAAGCAAGTATTGTGGATTCGGGAGATATGGTAATTCTCACCCAGGGACAAGTGTCAGGTCATGGAAAGCCAGGTGGCACAAATCTTTTGAAGTTCATTGAGGTAAAATAATTGACATTATTTTATTGAAACCAAAAGAACATTCCAATATCCATAAATATGTTCGCGGCCATAGACGCTTTTGAATCTTCCCGGGGGGGGTCTTAATTAATAAGGAATTATCAGGTTCATTTGTCAGGATGATATTGCTTTTACTTATTATCAATACAATTCTTGTTCCTGTGATAAATTGTGAACCCAACTCTTACAGGATTGGTGTGCTTTCTGTTTATGGAGACAAGGAAAATTCAATGGAGTTATGGACTCCAACTGCGAATTATCTCTCACTCAACATTCCGAATTCAAGTTTTGAAATTGTACCTTTGGATTATGATGATTTTATCCTTACTGTAAGCAATGATGATGTTGATTTTTTCTATGCAAATCCCATGCTTTATGTGGAAATGGAGCGCAGTTATGGGGCCAGCAGGATAGCAACTTTCCATCCTGTATGGAACAACTCTTCATATTCAGATGTGGGAAGCCTGATTATTGCCAATGCTAACAGAGATGATATTAATTATGTACGGGATCTGAAAGGAAGATCCTTCATGGCAGTAAGTGAATGGTCTTTTGGAGGATTTCTGGCTGCAATGGGAGAATTGCAGCGCAATGAAATTGATTACAGAAAAGACCTTGGCGAATTAAAATATGGCCATACGCATGATAATGTTGTCTTTGCAATTGTCAATGGTGATGTGGATGCCGGTACGGTAAGGGCGGGTACTCTTGAAAAAATGGTGCTTGAAGGCAAGATCAATGTTGAAGATGTCAAAGTCCTGGATCAAAAGGAATATGATGATTATCCTTTCCTGGTAAGTACAGATATTTATCCCGACTGGGCATTTGCAAAGACAAGCTCTACACCTGACAATATTTCAAAAGAAGTTTCCATTGCTCTTTTGAAGATTGCTCCTAATAGTACACCTGCTATTGCTCTTGCTTCAAATGGCTGGTCAGTTCCAGCTGATTATAGTTCTATAGATGAACTGATGCGGGAGCTCAGGATGGGCCCTTACGTTGATTATGGTGTGGTCTCTCTTATGGATGTACTGGTGCAACACTGGTATGGCTTGGTTCTTATTTTGATGTTATTCATTATTATAGAGGTACATTCACGTTTAACGGTGGAAAAGGTAAAAAAATCGAAGCTTGAGACTTCAAATAAACTAAAGGATCTCTTCACCGATATCATGAGGCATGATCTGTTAAGTCCGGCGAGTATTATCAAAGGTTTTACCGATGTTTTGTACACTAACGAGACAGATACTGAGAAAAAAGAAACACTCAAATTGATCAACGAACACACCGATCATTTGATCTTGATGATAGGTTCTGCTGCCAAACTTGCCAAACTTGAATCATATGAAGAGATGGAATTTGAAACAAAGGATATCGGTTTCTTATTATTGCAGGTTGCAGACAGTTTTTCCTCTGAATTTGCAAATAAAGATGTTACGCTTGACTTTGATACCAAAGGTACGTATCCTTCCAGAATTAACGATGTAATGGAGGATGTCTTTTCCAATCTGATATCCAATGCTCTCAAATATGGTCCATCAGGCAGTACGGTCAAATTAGAAATTGTTGATATTAACAATAGCTGGAAAATAATGGTAATCGATGAAGGAGATGGAATTCCAGATGAATTCAAGCCATATATTTTTGAGAGATTCAAAAGAGCTGACAAAAAAGGAATAAAAGGAACAGGTCTTGGTCTTGCTATTGTAAAAAGGATAGTTGATATTCACAAGGGTACTGTTGGTGTAGAAGATAATCCACGTGGCAAGGGTTCTGTTTTCTGGGTAATGCTGGATAAGGCATAAGGTCATTTGATCTTACGCATAACTATTGATCCGTCACGCATGTGGACTTCCACATATTTCTCTTTTTCCTTCTCTGGCTCGTACTTGTTATAGAGCATTGACTCAACTCTTCCGGCATCCATTAGCTCTCTTATGAGTGCGCTGTCCTCTCCTTTCATTCTGGACTTTGCAGCAGGAGGACTTGTATTTGCCTTACTTTTTGAATAGATAGAGCCACCTTCCATTGCAGCACCAATGAAACCTTTAGCACTCTGGAACACGAGTTTCCCATCTTTCATATAAGCACCGGCAAACTCTCCAACGTCTCCATGGACCACAACAGTTCCTCCGTTAAGATGTGAACCTGTGTTCATGCCTGCATTACCATTCACGATCACAGTAGCTTTTGTCGTCAGCATACCTGTTCCGTTGTAGGCATCACCTTCGATTATCACCTTTGACTCACACGAACATCTTGCAGCAACAGTGCCTCTGGGAATTCCATCTTTAAGGGTCAGTATTCTTCCATTTTCACTATAGTCGTTATCTATGAGTCTGTCTTCTTTAATACCGTTACAGAGAATATCTGTGATCGAGCGGAATTTTCGATAATCCTGAATGTCGGATTCAAGTTCCACTATGTTCCCAATTGGGTATTCAATGTTACCTTTGATATACAGGGCTCCGGCAACCATACCCATACCAGCTTCAGGGCCGACATCTCCCTGAATGAATATCCTGCCGGTATTTTCAGCTTTCCCGCTTCCTCCGAAGTGTTTCAGGTCCGCACCCAGGCTGTAGGCAAAGTTCTTTGCCACATTACCTTTGATATGAACTTCACCACCTGACTTAAGTTCGTTGACAAGGTCTCTGTAAGTCAGTTTAGTGCCATTTTGATGTGGTATCAGTGAGTCGGGCTCAAGACTTTTGTTGTGCCAGTAAAAATTAAAAGTATAGTCGCAGAGATAGTCCGCATCCTTGCTAAGCCCAATCTCAACTACCATTCTTTCATCCGTGGATAAGTTTAGGAAGACATCTTGTGCAAACCCAGAGACTTTCCATATTGTGTCTTACAGGCATCAGATAATTGTTATTCTCACCGCAGCCGCAACTGAAACACTGGATTGAGACATCTGTCTTCTTTGGCTGTGATTCGGCTTTCCTTAGGTCAAAGGGGACAGCTTCTCTTTTTTCAATGGTTATTGCGCCTTCAGGACAAACTCCTATACAGAATCCCATACCATCACAGAGTTCTTCTGAAACGACCTTTGCCTTCCCGTTAATTATCTGAATAGCTCCTTCAGCACAGGGGGATACGCATTTTCCACATCCGGTACATTTCTCTTCATCTATCTTTACTATCATTCTGCTGGTCATGTTTTTCTCTCCTGTTATTAGTGATGTGTTCCTTCTACAAGTTTAATTCCTGCATTTTCAACTGTTCTTTTTATCTCGTCGATGTGCGGACATTTCGGGTAGTTCTCCATTTGCATACAGGAACTCAGGTGGATTACGTCCACTCCCCGTTTTTTCAATGATTTCAACAGGCGATAAATTCTGCGACCGGAACATCCGCCACATGTGAAAAAGGCAACCATCTCTGTATTTTCGTCATAATCACTAAAGTGCATGCTCTTTTTATTGAATGCCATAAAGCACCCGACACCCGGACATGCTTCCGAAACGATATCGCATCTTATTACTGCAACTTTTGTGACAGGTTTAACATCTTCGATAATAACAACTCCGTTTTTAAAGAAATAATTTTAAAATAAAGAAAATCAGGGGATAAATCCCCTTTAAAAAATACTTATGATTATAAGCCGATCTCTTGTTTGAACTTGTCAATTCCCATCTCATCAATTACTCTGCTAAGACGGTGTTTTGAACCATTGGTCTTAGTGAAGCTGATAATTTTGTCTACAAGTGCAAGTACTTCATCCTCATTCAATTCATCTGCGATGACATCAGCAATTCTTGGCTTGATGGCTGCATTTCCTCCAACCATGACAGTGTAACCTTTTGGGGCACCCATGACACCGATATCTTTGATAGCAGGTTCTGAGCATGAGTTCATACATCCGGAAACAGCCATCTTGAATTTGCATGGAAGTTCCATTCCATGATATTTCTCATCAAGTTTTAATCCAAGACTTACAGCATCCTGTTGCCCACGCTTACAGAATGTCGTACCAGGGCATATCTTAACACTCCTAACACAAAGTCCGATTGCAGCACCTGGCTTTATTCCAAGGTCTTTCCAGGCTTTGTCGATATCCTCTTCTTTCAATCCTACGATAGCTACTCTCTGTGATGAAGTTACTTTTAATGTTGCAGCCCCATACTTTTTTGCAACAGATGCAATTTTACCAAGATGCTCAGCAGAAACAATTCCACCGGGTAGATGTGGTGCGATTGCGTATGTTTCCTGATCTCTCTGCAGTATTGCTCCCTTTTCAAGTAAATCTTTTGCCATTATTAGTCACTCCTTCTTCCAAAATAATGTTCTGGATACTAGGTATATTACGGATACTCACTTATATATTGGGTGGTTTCCTATTAGATACTATGAAAGATTGTACTATATACAAAACGGTCGATATTGTCGGCAAAAAATGGTCTTTGTGTATTATGCACGAGTTGTACAAGGGGGAAAATAAGCAAAAACGTTTCAATGAGCTAAAAAATAAATTGCAGGACGTAACCCCAAAGACTCTTTCTACAAGATTGAAAGAACTGGAAGAACATGGTCTTGTTGATAAGAAGGTTGATGACTCAGTGTTCCCTATCAAGTCTGAATACTCACTTACAGAAAGTGGTGAGGAATTTTTATCTATAATACAAAGTATTAAAAAATGGGGTCTCAAATGGCAGTTTGATAATCCTGAATGTGGCGGAACAAATTGTAAGGTTTGTGGACTGTAAGAACAATTATGAGGATAATATGAACAATAGATTAACACGCTCCAGAAGAGATAGAATGATTGCAGGTGTCTGCGGTGGTCTTGGAAATCATCTTGGCATCGATCCAGTGATAATAAGACTCCTTTGGGCTGTTGCTATATTCATGTATGGTTCAGGTCTTTTTCTCTATATACTTGCATGGATCATAATTCCTGAGGAATAAATCTTTATGTAACCCTTGGAGCCGTGGTTCGTGCGTCTCGAATTAACTATTTTTCTAACACTTTTTTTAGTCCACAAACAATAAATAGGCTGCAATTAGTGTATCACTTGTGGGAAATATGTTAGGGGTCAACAAGTCATATCAATATTTTCGTGATAATATCATATGTTATCGTCATTTAATAACAACATCTGCAATTGTATTACTATTATTCTCAGTTTTAGCATTTTCAGGTTGTGTTGAGTCTGCAGATGAAGAGCCGGATGAGCTCCCTGACCTGTATGATGTTAACAGATCAGAGAACGATTCTTCAGTGCCACAGGAAATTGGTTCGAACCACGTCCCTGTGGGCGAATTGATCATATCCAGTTCTGCTTTTGAAAATGGAACTTTTATTCCTGAAAAATATACATGCGACGGGGAAAATATCAATCCTCCACTGGATATTGCTGGTCTTTCAGAGGATGCTGGATCTCTTTTGTTGATCATGGATGACCCTGATGCACCCTCTGGGAATTTTACACACTGGGTTGTCTGGGATATATATCAAACGATAATTGCTGAAGATAGTATTCCTGGCATAGAAGGGGTAAATGATGCAAACATGGTGTCATACATCGGTCCATGTCCTCCTTCAGGCACCCACAGGTATTTCTTCAAATTCTACGCACTTGATTCGGAGCTGGATATTGAAAGTGGTTCTGGTAGAACTCTTGTGGAGGATGCCATGGACGGTCACGTTGTTGCCTATGGGGAACTAATTGGATTATACAGTCGTTCCTGAATTAGTCATTTAATGATTGTGTTTTAAACATGGATGATGTCATATGGCTGAAAAAATGAGAAACGATGCTTACTCTATATTATCAGACGCAATTTCTGCAGTAGATCCATCTGCCTGTGTCTACAGGGCTATGAACAAAGAAAGTGAGACCGTCATCATTAATGACAGTTCATATGACCTTTCACTTTACGATAACATATATGCCATAGCCTTCGGGAAAGCTGCAATCTCCATGTCAAAGGCTATTGAAGACATTCTTGGAGATTCCCTGACAGGTGGTATTGCTGTCACCAAACACGGTTTTGGCGGTTCCCTTGCAAAGATGAAAGTTTATGAAGCAAGTCATCCGATGCCTGATGCTAATAGTGTTGCTGCCGGTAAAACAGTTCATGACTTTCTTGAGCAGACTGGTGAGAAGGACCTTATATTTTTCCTTATTTCAGGTGGTGGTTCTGCTCTTATTACTCTTCCACGCAAAGGAGTGTCAATCACTGATATTGTAAAACTTACTGATGGTCTCATGCGTGCAGGTGCTACAATTGATGAGCTTAACACAATCAGAAAGCATCTCTGTTCCATAAAAGGTGGTGGACTTGCCAAAATGGCTTATCCTTCGCAGTCTGTGAGTCTGATTCTTTCTGACGTTGTGGGGGATCCACTGGATGTTATTGCATCAGGTCCCACTGTTCCTGACACGTCCACTTTTGACGAGTTCAATGAGATAGTGGAAAGGTACGATCTCAAATTGTCTCCTGCTGCGGGTGGCTTACTTGAGGATGGCCTTGAAGGTGTCATAGAGGAAACTCCAAAGTCAGGAGGTCCTGTTTTTGAAAGAGCCTCTCATTATCTGGTCGGCAATAATTTCCTTGCCCTTCAGGAAGCAGAAAAGAAGGCATCTGAACTTGGATATAATACCATTATCCTTACTTCATCGATCATTGGTGAGGCAAAGGAGGTAGCTAAAGTATTCGCTGCTATTGCCAGAGAGGAAAGGTTACATGGTACCCCTTTGCCACTTCCGGCATGTATTCTTGCAGGTGGTGAAACCACAGTTACCATGAAGGGAAAAGGAGCAGGTGGAAGATGTCAGGAAATGGCTCTTTCATTTGGCATAGAGGTCGCAGATCTTGAAGGACTTCTTTTCCTTGCTGCTGGTACGGATGGCAATGATGGTACTACAGACCAGGCTGGTGCGTTTGCTGATGGTGATACTGTTCAGCGGGGTAAGAATCTACAGATGGATGCAAGACGTGAGCTCTATGATAACAATTCCTATGTTTATTTTAAGGAAACAGGTGACCTGATTGCAACAGGTCCCACAGGCACCAATGTAATGGATATCTATATGATCCTTGTTGATAGTTTCTAAAGCTCAATATCAACATCGTAGACCAGTTCCGGATTCTCCTTATGGATCTTCCAGAAAGGTTCTTCTCCGAACTGTTCTGCAAGTTTCAATGTTCTTCGTGGTATTGTTTTAGGTCCGAGTACTGCTCCTGGTCTTTCGGGGTCATCGATATAGTCAGTTTCCATCATGAACCGGGTACCCTGCTGCAGTGCTTCTTCAATGGCACCTTTGCCTGCTAGCACTCCGGGAAATATTCCAAGTCTTTCACAAACATCAACAAGTGGTGGTGCGTAGTGTTTTACTACCTTGTGAAGTTTGATGCCAGTTTTTTTAGCACGCTGCGTTATGTCAATCAGTTCCGGTTCTTCCACAGTTTCAGTATGAAGCTGAACAGCACAGTCATGATCAGCTGCAAGCGTGAATGCATATTCCATGACTTCGTTTGAAGCACCCCACACTTCCGGACTCACCGGGTAATGCGGTCGGCCACTCTTGAGTCCCACAGCAAGTCCTTTATCCACATAGCCGGCTGCAATTTCCAGTCCGCCTTTCATGGTCTCAACAGCTTTTGCGAGATCCATATATTCGATTAGCTTTGTGATCTCAGCCGGATGAACTCCAAGCACAGGGAATGAGGTAACGCCCGTTTCATTGATCTGGCGGGAAATATCAACAGTTTCATCAAAGACAGCGATCTGGTCTTCAGGTTTTGTAACCTTAATACCAAGGGTCCAGCTTGGTTTCATTACAAGAAAAATGTGTGTTCCACCATTATTCTGGAACTCTTTGACCGCTTTTAGTCCCTTAGCCCGCAGGTCTATGTGCATGTGCTCGTCGGTGATAGGAAAATTTTGTGTCATATATAGATATATGTTACCATTATGTAAAATGATACTGTATCGCACTTCAAAATTATAGGGTAATTATCTATAAATGGCTTCGATATCAATATTACCTGATGAATCTAGGAATGTTCTTAAAGTACAGGTATGTCTGGCTCAGTTTGCTTTCGTTGCTTGGGCAGATTATCATTATATCCATTGCTTCTGTTATGCTGTTCTATACAGATGTGTCTTTAGAAAGGGCTATTGTTCTTGTAGTTGTTTTGCTTGGTTTTACCTTTATCTTTTCCGTCACTATTTTAAGGTTATTAAATTTAGCAAAGAGCACAGGATATATCAATTCGAAATGAATCGCGTACAACTCTATTTTCTTATATTTGCTTTTGCATTTTTCCAGTCAAACTGCTAAATATTATCATTTCTTTGACAATGTCATTCAATATGTTCTTGCCTAATGTTCAGGAAATTTCTATTTTTGTTTCCCTGCTGGGTATGACATATATATAATGGGGTCGTCAATAAAGCAATTTGCTCTTTATCTATTATTTATATGATTATTCAGAAGGTTAAAATATGACAAAATCAGCAGCAGTTATAAAAGGCGATGGAATTGGACCTGATTTTGTAGAAGCAATGCTTAAGTAGCAAATGTCAGGGATATATATAACGTGAAAAAAGTGTACGCTTAATTTTGAAGAAGTTCAAATTTTGTCCCCTCGCATAATACTTCGGGGATATAGTTAATACTGAAAAAAAGAACTCTTCGAAAATTATTTGTTTCCTGTCAAATTACAATTTGTTAAAAAACGTATTGATTTTGAGCAATATTAATTTACAGAGAAAAGGATTAACATGGCACAGAAATCGACAATCATTTATACGAAAACCGATGAAGCTCCGGCTTTGGCAACCAGTTCGCTCCTGCCTATTGTACAGGCTTATGTGAAAAACGCTGGAATCACTATGGAAACGAGGGATATCTCCCTGCCGGGAAGAATCATTGCCCAGTTTCCCGAAAGACTGACAGAGGACCAGAAGATTTCCGATGCCCTTTTTGAATTGGGAGAGCTGGTCTTAACTCCGGAAGCCAACATTATCAAACTACCCAATATCAGCGCTTCAGTTCCCCAGATTAAAGCGACAGTCGCAGAACTCCAGGCTAAAGGGTATGATCTGCCCGATTATCCCGAAGATCCTTCTAATGATGAGGAAAAGGCGATCAAAGCGAAATTCGATATTGCCAAGGGCAGTGCTGTTAACCCTGTATTAAGAGAAGGGAATTCTGACCGCAGAGCTCCTAAAGCTGTAAAAAATTATGCGAAAAAACATCCACATTCCATGGGAGAATGGAAGTCCGATTCCAAATCCCATGTAGCCAGCATGACCGGCGGAGATTTTTACGGCAGTGAGAAATCTGTTGAAATTGAAGAGGCTACCAATTTCAGAATTTTATTTACAGATGACGCTGGTAATAAAACACTATTAAAAGACAAAGCTCCTCTTCAGACCGGAGAAATCATTGATGCAGCTGTTATGAACAAAAAAGCGCTTCAGGCATTTCTGGCTGAACAGATAGAAGATGCCAAAGCTAAAGATGTCTTATTCTCCGTTCATTTGAAAGCGACAATGATGAAAGTTTCCGACCCTATTATCTTTGGTCATGTGGTTAAGGTCTTCTTTAAAGAGATATTTGATAAATATGGTGATCTGCTTTCAGAATTGGGTGTAGATTCCAACAACGGACTGGGAGATCTCTATACAAAAATCCAGAATCTGCCTGAAGACAAACAGGCTGAAATCAAAGCAGATATAGAAGCTGTGTATGCCAAGAGACCAGCATTGGCTATGGTTAACTCCGATAAGGGAATTACCAATCTTCATGTTCCCAGCGATGTTATCGTCGACGCTTCCATGCCTGCAGCAATCCGCTCATCAGGCTGCATGTGGGGACCAGACGGGGAACTGAAAGATATGAAAGCCATAATTCCAGACCGCGCTTATTCGGGAGTGTATCAGGAAACTATTGAGTTCTGTCAAAAACACGGTGCCTTTGATCCATCTAAAATGGGAAGTGTTTCCAATGTGGGGCTTATGGCGCAAAAAGCTGAAGAATATGGCTCACATGACAAGACCTTTGAGATGACTGGTACAGGAAAAGTTCAAGCTATCGATGACAACAATAATGTACTCATTGAACAATCGGTAGAGGAAGGAGATATCTTCCGCATGTGTCAGGTGAAAGACGCACCCATTCAGGACTGGATCAAGCTGGCCGTTAAACGAGCCAAAGCAACAGGCAATCCTGCAGTCTTCTGGCTCGATGAGGAAAGAGCTCACGATTCACAGCTCATTAAAAAAGTGAACAAACACTTGAAAGATTATGGTACTGATGGCCTGGAAATATTGATCAAAGCTCCCGTTGAAGCGACCAAGTTTTCATTGGAGAGAATTAAAGAGGGCAAAGATACAATCTCTGTAACTGGAAATGTTTTGAGAGATTATCTGACAGACCTATTTCCCATTTTGGAACTGGGAACCAGTGCGAAAATGCTATCAATTGTTCCTCTAATGAATGGCGGTGGACTTTTCGAGACAGGTGCCGGCGGTTCGGCACCCAAACACGCACAACAATTTGAATCGGAAGGTCACCTGCGTTGGGACTCCCTAGGGGAATTCCTGGCCTTAGCTGTTTCTCTGGAGCATCTGGGCAACAGTTTTGATAATCCTAAAGCTCTGGTTTTAGCAGAAACATTGGATAAAGCGACAGAGCTGGTTCTGGAAAACAGAAAATCACCTTCCCGAAAAGTGAATGAGATTGATACCAGAGGATCTCATTTTTATCTGGCAATGTATTGGGCTCAGGCTCTGGCTGATCAGGAGAAAGATAGCGAATTAAAAGCGATTTTTGAACCTTTAGCTAAAGCTCTGATAGAAAATGAAGAGAAGATTGCCAATGAGTTGTTAGAAGCTCAGGGCAAAGCTCAGGATATCAAAGGACACTACGCTCCAGATGAGGAGTTGAAATCCCAGGCCATGAGACCTAGTGCGACTTTGAATGGAATTATCGATTCTATTTAATTTTATTGTGGAAACAAAAGGAAAGCCCCGGTTTAGGGCGGGGCTTTTTAGTATCTAAATAAGCAATGTGATTAGGGAGCTAAAGCTTCCGCTTCTGCTTGGGTTGGGAAGACAGATGCGTCTTCTATCATGAAATCGTCAGTTTTCGTGATGTGGATTCCGTCAAAGAACGTTTCCGTATAACTGCAGGAGTTCTCTGTCCATAAATGCAATGTTCGAACCAGCACACGGTTCAGCACCAAAATATGCAGGTCAGGACAAGGTCAACCCTGTTGCAACAATCCTTGCAGGCGCATGGATGCTTGATTATCTTGGTGAGAAAGAGCAGTCAAAAGCAATCTTCGCAGCAACCGAGAAGGTCATCTCCGAAGGCAAGTATGTAACCTATGACATCGGCGGTAACGCAAAACTGAGCGAAATGACCGATGCAATTGCAAAGTACGTCGAAGCTGAGATGAAGTGATTCATCTCAGCTATTTTTTTTATTTCACCTAGGAATATTCACTTTTTTGATTATTGGATAGTTGGTCTTTTTAGTTTTTCATTTGTGCTATAGTTTATGAATTTTGTATCATCCATAGGTGAATAATACACGAAAATCCTATGCTACCCACACAAAATCATATCAATCCATAAACGATTTTGATGGCCATTATCCACAAAACCACACCAAACATCTGTTTGATTGTTTCTGATTTCATTTTGCTGTGCATTAAATAAGAACCGACCTGTCCTCCTAGAAATGCAGCTATAGCTGTATATATCATGAGATTCATGTCCAGATGTCCTGTGGTCAGATGACCAAAGAACCCTGAGAAAGAGGAGAACAATACAATGAAAGCTGATGTGGCAGAAGCACGTTTTGTTTCATAACCAATTGCTATTAAAATGGGGACAATGAATATACCTCCACCTACTCCAAGAAGTCCTGCAGTAACACCAATTGCAAAACCAAATGAAATACCAATGGCGAAGCTTTTTCTTTTATTGATAGAAGTGGCTGATAATTGAGCATCTGCATTTTTTTTTCCAGAGAATAACATGCGTGCTCCGGCAAAAATCAACACAGTACTGAGTATCCACAATAATGTTTCAATGGTGATAAACTTAGTAAAATAAGCGCCAATTGGTGCTCCTATAGTAGAAGCTAATATAAAAGGAGCTGCCATTTGCAAGTCTATCATTTTTTTCCTGTAATACGTGATTGCTGCTGAACTGGCAGTTATACCATTGAGAAGCAATGCTGTAGGTATTGCTATAAGCATATCAATACCAAGCCAGTAAAATAGGGGCACATATACCAAGGAACCACCTAGGCCAAGCATTGAAAATATAACAGCTAAAAAAAAGACAATAACGGCAATTACAATAATATCCATATGATCAATTCCAGACTTTACATCAGTATATTATGTTAAAATGGTAGGTGCAATTGCACCTACAGCTTATACACTTTTTCCAAACATGGCTATCAGACTATTTTGCCGTCGAACATACGTAAATATTTTGCGATTGCCATTTATTTGTATTTTTTATTTGTCAGCACAGGGTTTACAAAGTGTTTTGCCATTAACATCCTGCAATTTATGAGTAAATGTACGTTCACCACATTCCTCACACAATGCTGTATCAAAAACCCCTTTTTTCTTTTCAAACTGATAATCAAAAACAGGGCCAATAACTAAGAAGTTTTCTTCAGGTATGGTTAGTATTTTGTTAATCAATGGCTCAGCAATCTCAGCATCAATGTTCTGTGGCGGTACACCTATTTTTCTCTGTTCAACAAACGGAGATTTTAGCATGTTTCCAAAGAATTCAGGCTTTATATATGCTCTGACTGCCTTTTGATTAATGGTATCGATGAGTGTAAAAGCCATTTTACCATGGTAAGTCTTCTCAATATTGCTTTTCCCATAAGTACAACTAGTGATAGTCATAAGGCCATCAACAAAACACCCAGCTGCATGATCATTTCCTGTCTCTGCGATCATGAAAAGCTCTTTATCCTTTGATCTGTCAACGCCAAGTACGTTCATAGCAGCAGCTCCGGCTCTCATTCCAAGCGGCATAGCAGGACACCTGTGGCCGTGAAAATTAAATCCTGTTTCAAGATAGTCATTTACATTAATCATTTTAATATCCTCTTTTTGCTTTTGATTCACCAAGTTTTTCCATAGCTGTCCAAGCAAGTCTCAATCCAAATGACGATCCTGGACAACGGTATCCGTGGGATTCGAATTCAAGTTCGAACATTTCATCTTTACCATATTTAATATCTCCAGAAACTCATTTGCACGGTATTGGATTATGCCTACAAAACCAATAATATATAATTGATGAGTCTATATTTAAAGGTAACGGTTTCAATAATATTTGAAATACAATGATGCTCAATATGTGCTTTCGTAAAAAATAAACTTTTTACAAGCACGTCAAATCGATTTTTCGGACAAAGCGCATAAAGTCACAAACTTTTTTTATAGATACCTCTAATGTTTATTGGGGGAGAATATTGTTAGTGTATATTTTCCCGATTTTGTACTAAAGGAGAAAGTGATAAAATGCCAAAATTCGAAGTGTTCACAGACAAGATTGGAAAATACAGGTTCAGACTAAAAGCTCCAAACGGAGAAGTAATCGCAGTGGGCCAGGCATATTCAAACAAAGCCAGTTGTATGCATGGGATAGAATCAGTAAAAAAGAATGCCCCTGTGGTGGATATAATTGAGATCAAGGATCCGGAAGGAACCGAGTAAACTCTTTTTTGATAGTAAAATAATTGTATGGTGGAAATCTCCACCATATCTATAAGTTACAAACACAATTGCTTGTGCTTGTATGATTTCTTTTTAGTCTACAATATCATGCATACGAGCTTTCGTATTACCGAGGGTGTCCGTTTCAGGCTCATTGTCACCGTTCTCATCATCCTCATCGTTGCGGTGCATATCCTTACTTACTATGGAGTTGAACATGAAGTACTTCTTCACGTAAGCCATGATCTCTTCATCAGATATGCAGGAAACTCTTTTCTCGTCATTATAGAGCTTCTGTATGTCTGCCTGGATAGCGCGTAGGCGCTTGTCATTTTTACCGATCTCGATTTGTACTTCCATCAGCTCGTTCAGTGTTTCCTGTACCTTGTATCTTAATACCTCGATACCGGATGAATCACCTATGAGGAATATCCTCTTTCCACCAACGATCTCAGGAGGATAGGGTTCGTATGTGAATGGGTTTTTGATAACACCTGCAGAGTGGATGCCTGATTCGTGGGCAAATACGTTTTTCCCGATAACAGACTTGTTTCTTGGGATGCGAATACCAATCTCCCTTTCCATGAATTTCGCAAACTCGACCAGGGATTCAAGGTTATATTTGTCAAATCCTTCTATACGTCTTGCAAGGAACAAAAGGAGCTTTTCCATTTCTGCATTGCCTGCTCTTTCTCCGATTCCCAGGAAAGTTACGTTTGACCAGTTGGCACCGTGCCAGTACCCTGAGATGGAGTTAGCAACAGCCAGACCAAAATCATCATGACAGTGTGTCTCGATATTCTTGACATTGAGATCATCTTTCAGGTGTTTCACAATGGTTGGTATTCCAAATGGCTCGTCAACACCAATGAATGGTATACCAAATCCGATAGTATCACATATGCGTATGGTACAATCCGGGTCAATGTCCATTATCTTCTCAATTAAGGGGAATGTGAAATCATAATTATCGGCACGGGTCATATCCTCAATATGTGCCCTTGTACGAAGACCATGGTCTACTGCATACTGAAGCGTATTGAGGTATTTTTCCTCTGCTGCCTCACGGGTTGGGAGTCCCATCTTATCAAAGATATGTGGGTCAGAAACTGACATGAGTATACCTGTTTCTTCGATTCCGTCAATGTTTAGGACCATGTCAATATCAGCAGGGTTTGCACGTGCCCATCCGGTGATCTCCGGGAATTCATATCCCTGATCCATCATGAGCTTGATAGCTTTTCGGTCTCTATCGTTATAGACGAATGTCTCAAGCTTCTCAATTCCTATATCATGCAAGTAATTGTATATCTGAAATTTCTGCTGGCTTTTCATCACAATACCAGGCATCTGTGCCCCGTCCCTGATTGTGCTGTCGCTGATAGAAACCTTTTGCCCAAGTGGCAATTTTATTTTAGGAAGGTCTTCATAATCCTTGTATATTTTCATTAAATGCCTCCTTTGGTGTAAATCGTAAAGATCCCGGAGTTTATGATAAATTGTAGAAATGAGCTAATATCAATATTCTAAAATCACATCAAAAAGTGATTTTACTCCGGATTATTATCTCTATTGAAAGATGAATTGCAGACTATCATAAACGACCTCATACTTAAAATGTCTTTTCTTTAGGAATTTTTGTATGTTTAATTAGTCTGCACCGCATAAACTTAACCGTAAATCTTTATAATTTAAATGATTACATGGTTAATATGTGGAGCACATTACTCAGTAAGTTCGAAAAATACCCCGCCCAGCAAAAGGTATTAAAGATCCTTTTTGAACGTGGTTTTCAGGTAAATGATGATGGTAAGGTTACCTCTGGTGCAATAGAGATAGCCCATACACAGCTTGCCAGGGAAGCAGGCGTTGACCGGCGCGTTGTGGATTCAACTACTGAGGTAATACTTTCCGATGAACTGCTAAAGAAGATATTCCAGAATGTAAGGTCGATACCTTTCCTTCGTGATGTGGCACCTCTTATGGGGCAGGGCGTCGTTATAATCTCTCCTGACGATGCTTCTCATAAAGGCATAATCTCTGAGGTATCCACAGTTATAGCAAGGCACAATATCAGTATCAGGCAAGCAGTATCGGATGATCCTTTCTTTGTAGCCGAGGCAAAACTCACTATAATAACAGATACTAAGGTTCCAGGCAGCATTGTGGAAGAACTACTAAAACTGGATTCTGTCAAAGGTGTCAGCATCTATTAAGCTGAGTGCTTTTCATTCAAAGAACAGCTTTTGCAAATGCACGGAATACCTTAAACATATGCACCGATCTTGAAGGGTGCAGCATTTTCTTTATGAGTATTGAGGGATGATCCATATCCCCGTAGCGTGTAATGGTGTCAAGTATAGCGGGATTGTTCATCGAACCTATAAGGTCATCGAATTCACTATCTTCAAGACCGTCGATGAAGCGGTGAATTCTCATTCCCATGGCAAGCTCTTTTCCAATTTTAGCCCGCCATCTCCTGTCATATTCTGAAAGGAAATTCGCAGAATTATCTTCTTCAACAACAGCCTTTGCAGCAATTTCTCCTGCAATTTTCGCACAGACTGCACCAGTGTATATTCCCCCACCGGATGTGGGCTTAACCTGACCGGCAGCATCTCCTACTACAAGTAATCCATCTGAATATGTTTTCTCAAGTGGTCCAAGTGGTATTCCGCCCATCACAAGGTCAAGTTTCCCTCTGCCATATCTTGAGGCAATGTGAGAGTTATTTGTCAACAGGTTATCTAGTAGCTGCTTTGCCACCGTAGCATTTTTGTGTCTGGGGTCAATTGCCATTCCTATGCGTGATATATTCTCGTCCACAGGAACCGCCCATGCAAAGAAACCAGGTGCCTGTGAGCCCACGAATAATTCTACAAAATCAGTATCATCTGAACAGTAAGGCACTTCTGTCTGTATCCCTGACAATACTTTAGTAACATTTCCAAGTCCAGCCATCTTTGCAACCTTGCTGCGAACACCGTCTGCGCCGATGACCACTTTTGTTTTAATGGTTTCAAGCTGCCCATTTCTGACTATTGACACCCTTTGTTCTCCGTCTGCTTTTTCGACAGCATTGACCCTTGAGTTCAGCCAGAGGTCAACATCTTCTTCAAGTGCCATTGCAGCTAAGCGGCGGTCGAATATCTTTCTGGAAACAACGTATGCCTTCGTCTTTTTACCATCTATGGGGAGGCATGATCCGTTCATTGGATGCACAAAGGCACCTCTTACGGAATTAAATACAAAATCCTCCGATGGTTTTATGTCACATTCACTGACTGCCCTTGTACTTAGGAGTCCTGTACATCCAACGGGGCTTCCTATAAATGGGTGGTCTTCAACCATCAGAGTTCGTGCACCATTCATTGCGGCATATCTTGCAGCCGTAGAGCCAATGGGTCCGGCTCCGACGACAACAACGTCATATTCTGTCATATTAATACTTGTTCCAATTTTGAATTATAGTGGGCAGGTCCCTGAACTTATTGATCACATGGTCTGGTATTTCTTCTACAAGCTGGCTATCGACTGAAGGATTACAGTCGCCATATATTGCGTGGACTGCCAGCATTCCAAGCTGTTTTGAAGGCCCAATGTCCCGCATGAGGCTGTCTCCTACAAAAAGTGTCTCGTGAGCCTCAAGTCCCATTGAATCTAATGCATACATGAAAGGTTTATGTGACGGTTTCTTCCATCCTGTCATATCAAAGGTAAAAAGTGAATCAAAACATCCGCATAAGCCAACTTTTTTAAGTCTCTTACTTGCATTTCTGTTGTCGGCATCTGTGAGTATACCTATATTCAGCTCCATGCTTTTCAGGTCGATCATTGTCTTTTTCACATCCGGATAAAGTTCAATGCTGCTGATCTTCTCTCTCTCGTATATAGTGCAGCATTCATGAAACCTCTCCAGAGAGTATACTTTGTATTCTACAAGATAATCGCTGATGTTCTCAATGTCTTCGAAGCCATGTTTTTCTCTTCGAAAATAAGATAATAGTTCATGAGGGTCGCCTGTTCCAATGTACTCTATAATGGCCGTACAGGCAGCTACTTTAGCTTTCACAAAATCAAAAAGTGTATTATCCATATCAAAAATGACACCTTTTATCTTTTTGTCTTTCATGCCTTCATCCTGTCTTTGAAACATTGTGGTACTCTATCTATCTAAAATAATGCAACATTCATATATCACATATTCGTTTAGCCAGAGCTCTGATTAAAAAAAAGTTTATATATTATTTATTAGTATACTATACTATCTATTTAATTAATGGTATTTTGAGCAATGAGGGTAAATAATGGTTACAGAACTACGAACGATGCAGAAAGATGATACTGATATACACTTGCAGATGTCAATAATTGATGAGTCATCCTCTCTTCAAAAAGAAGAGGATGGATTTTATTCATCATGTGGGCAGGCTTTCATACGTATACGGTAAAGCAGTAACATTAAAAGATTACATGTCCAGTTCTTTTGGATGACTGCAGCCAGTTCATCCATTTTTAAATTTTAATTGAAACTCCTTCCTGTTCTATCAGTCTATCTGACCTGTCTCTGTAATGGCTGAAAAGCCTCTCACCCCATAAGACTGCTGAAAGCTCGGAACTTATGATACTTGAATTATCGTATCTTCCTTCATTGTCAAGAAGTGCCAGTGATAAGAACTTGTCAGTTACAATGATGGTCGGAGGTTTCATACTTCCTTTATAAATAAATATTTTCGACCTTTGGTCTTTGAAAAGATTCTCTATCTCTTTCTCATATTCCTCTTTCAACGAGATAAAAATTGAATTCCCGTTCTGAAGAATGCTGATATTTGGTTGTATCTCTCCCTTGATGGTTTTGTAGACTTCTTCAGTCATTATCAGATCAAGTTTTTTTCCACTTTCCATGAATTCAGAAAATATAATTAGTTGTGCTGGATGATATACAGAAACAAAAGCCATGATCCTGTGCGAACCATCCATTCTTTTTAGCATCTCTTCCTGTTGTTCAAATATATTTGGAAGGGTTGGCTCACTAATTTCACACTGCCCAAGTTCACCTATCCTATAGAGTAACTCTTTTGGTATAGGACTAAGGTCATGTTCCAGCCAATAGTTCCTGTGCTCTTCATGGATTTTCAGGGTCCTCATGAAGTGTTCCATATTCTCGACAACGATCTCTCCCATAGTAGTAAGGGTACAACTACCTTTATTGTAGATTATCAGGTCCCATTCAACAAGTCTCTTTATCTGTGGTATCATGGACTTCCATGGGAAATCAAAAGCTGCCTTTATGTCCTCCGAATTCTTCGTACCATCTTTCAGGAACAGCAACAATTCCTTTCTTTTTTCAGAAAGGAACAACGTGTCAAGTAAAGAAGATTGCATAAAACCCCATTTTACTTTGCCTTTAAACACATATATAATCATTGGAAATATGTTTAGTATTCTTGTAGCTTTCTACTTTTCCAAGAGCATTAGAATATCCATTCATCTGTTGCCATATCCCTATGGTTTTGGCTATATGGAATCGAGTACAAAATATATATAAGGAGGGGAACTCAGGGAGGAATCTTCTTATGAAATACATTAGAACAATGGCATTAGTTGTAGCTGTATTCATAACAGCATCTACTTTGTTAATAGCAGTGTCATCGGCTGCTGATGGTCCTTATATGAGTGTCAAGGACCTATCTGTTAAATCTGTGGAAACAAGTTCACAAAAACATGAGGTTTTGATGATCAAAGTTGCCACTCCGCAATCTATCGAGATATCAGTGGGCGATACGGTAACCTGGAGGAATCTGCAGAGACCCAAATTTCCGATTGTGCTTATAAGTGACGAAGGACTTTGGGATGACCAGACCATCTACTACGGTAAGATATTCTCCTATGCTTTTGAAGAGCCTGGTACTTACACATTCAGCGCAATGGACAATCCTGCAATAAGCGGAACAGTTGTGGTCAACGAAAAAAGAATGTCATCTGTGGTCGATACTTCTGCCGATGAGCGTATGATGGTACCTGGTCCGGAAGCTGTAATGGGGGACCGGACCGGGGCAGTCAGTCCGATGAGACTGGATAGGGAACAGGCAATGTCTCATGGCAATGACTTCCTTATTGTTCGTGTAGCAACACCAACGGCGTTGGAGGCCTATGTAGGAGAGACCGTCACATGGAAAAATTTGCAGAGACCTAAGTTTCCTATTGTGCTTGTAAGTGAAGAAGGACTGTGGGATGACCAGACCATCTACTACGGTAAGACATTCTCCTACACTTTTGAAGAGAGCGGCACATACACATTCCATGCTCAGGATAAGCCAGCAATAACAGGAACTGTCGTGGTTATAGAAAAGGGAATGACATCGGTAGTTGATACTCCTGTCAATGGTGGTATGATGGCACCAGGTCCAGAAGCTATGATGGGAGAAGAGGTCGGTGAACCTGTTCGTTCAATGGAACAGGAGCGTGAGCAGGTCAGGGAACAAATAGTGGATCATAGCACTGAGTTTCTTATAATTCGCATAGCAACTCCCGGCTCCGTGGAGGTTGATGCAGGAGAAACTGTTACCTGGAGAAATCTACAGAGACCTAAGCTTCCTGTCGTGCTTGTAAGTGATGATGGTTTGTGGGAAGACCAGACTATCTACTACGGTAAGATATTCACTTACACCTTTGAAGAGCCTGGTATTTACACATTCAGTGTGGCAAACAATGCTGCAATAAAAGGTATCATAGTTGTAAAATAAATAAATAAATAAATAAATAAATAAATAGACAGATGGGAAATAATTTCCCATTTTTATTTTCGAATTTTGTTGAAGTTATAGGAATATGAGTTCAAGTTCCGCTTCAATCCCCTGATCCATCAGTGTGCTGTATCCGTGGGTACTGCCATTAATGCTATGGAGTGCCTTTGGTTCCTGTGCTTTGCTAAAACTGCGTTGTGCCAGTTCATAAGGTATAATGCTGTCGTTGAGGGAGTGGAACATGACAAACCTGCGTTGTACAATTTTATCCAGATAGTTGTCAGGGTCTATAGACCTGTAGAAAAGATATGCGTCCTTGTCTGTGTTCTCATCAACAACAATAACGTCTGTGTCATATCCGCTTGTGCTGATAGCCACAACACCCTTAATTTCAGGGCTGATTGCAGTTGCAATTATGGCAAACCTTCCACCATTACTAAGTCCAAACATTGCAATATTTTCGCCATTGACTTCCGTCTGGTCGCCAATGACATCTGCAGCCATTAATGCATCATGTACCATCATATATTCCACAGGTTCTTCACCATCTATGAACAGTCCAAAGTCTGCCTGTGGGTCTATTCCACCAAGATTCCTCTGGTCAATAGTGATGGAGGCATATCCTAATTCAGAGAGCAATTCAGGAACAGCGGTTTGTTGTTCTTTGGATACACCAGCACCGGGAAGAACCACAATACCTGGTACACTTGTGCCGGACTCAGGTGTCCGTATCAGTCCTTCAATATCAGAGTTCCTGCTTTTGAATGTGACCTCTTTAACAGAGTCATTGTTATCTGTCGTTGTGACATTGCCTACACTGTATTGCATATCTTCAATTTGCGAGTAAGAAAGAATACCTTCGTCCGAAACAGACCACTTAGCCTGATCATCGGAACTGGCCATTATTCCGATAACACCTGCTATCATAAGCAAAACTCCCAGAACAAGTGGCAGCATTTTGATGTTCATTTTCTGCTTTTCAGGTGTCTTTCTTTTTCCTTTGGTAGTATGCTTTTGACTCATATGATCGCCGATAATATTTACGAACCTGCCGGGAATCGAACCCGGGTTCTAAGCTCCGGAGGCTAAAGTGATATCCACTACACTACAGGTCCATTATTTGAGTATAACGATTTGCATGTTTCTCATTGAAGATAAATATAGTGTTGGACGGAATGTTGATTTAAAGGTTAATTCTAATATTGGTTAGGGTATCAGGTGGAATGGCCTGTGTTTGCTTAATGTTTGCAATGTTATTCTTGTTAAATGTGAAATGTTTTTTCTGCAGAATTTTTTGCCAATAGTTATAAATACAAAATCTGTTTTATTAGCTTTTAATATTTATTAAAAATACTAAAAGGTATGAAAATGGAATGGATTTACTTATTAATTGCAGGAGTATTTGAAACCGGGTGGGCAGTTGGACTGAAATATAGTGATGGTTTAACCAGGTTTTATCCGGTGGTGTTTACAATCGTGACTCTGATTTTAAGCATGTATCTATTGGAAAAAGCTCTGAGGACATTACCGGTTGGGACTGCCTATGCAGTATGGACAGGTATTGGGATTATTGGGACGACAGTACTGGGAATAGTCCTATTCAATGAATCCATTAATTTATCCCGATTATTTTTCATAGGACTGATAGCTGTTGGCATTGGTGGCTTAAAATTGGTGTCTGCATGATCGTGCATTACCCAATATTTAAAAGGGAACATTCAGATTCATAGAGGAGAAAAATGAGTGACATTGAGAACAAGATAATTGACATTGGTCATGAGATCTTCAAAGGCTACGGGGTTGACAATCCCACTGCACAGATTCTATCAATACTTAACTTTGAGTCAGAAGAGGTAAGTATGGAGGAGCTGGCAAAGAGAACCGGGTATAGTCTTGCCTCCATCAGTCTTAAGATTAAAAATATTGAACATTTCTGGGGTATAAAAAGAATACAAAAACCCGGGTCTCGTAAGACATACCTTCTCATGGAAAAGGATCTGTTAGATGCTTTTGCTATCCAGATTAAAAATGGTTTTGCAACTGAATTAGAAATTGCAAAAACGAAAATACCTCCTCTTATAGAAGAATACAGATGTAATGCCACGACTCAGGAACAGGAAACCAAACTGGATACATACGAAAATTACCTTGCAGAGATAAACCGCTTTGAAGAATTGATCCAATACATATACGCTCAGATCTCTGATTTGAAAGAGAATAAAGTTTAAGCTGCTGTTGAGTTCTTATCAAACAGTCTTTTTAGATTTAAGAAGGCAATATATGCAGGTGATTTTGTTCATTGAAGAATAATTACATCTATAATGTCCGTAACACGTTGTTTTTCATTCAATTACTGACATGATCTGATTGTTTGCAAATGATTAAATACGGCAAACTCATTCAAGTTGCTCTTAGTACCCCATTATCATCAGGATGTCCATTGTATGAAACATGAAAGATATGATATGCTTGCAACCCAGAGCATAAGAAAACTCATCTTCAAGCTTTCAACACCTGCAATTATAGGACTGCTTGTACAGGCATTCTATAACCTCGTGGACACCATATTTGTGGGTAGGGGGCTGGGAGATGATAGTGCTCTTGGAATAGCAGGCATTTCCATTGCATTCCCTATACAGATGCTTATGATGGCAATAGCCATGGGTATAGGCATTGGAGGTGCATCTGTCATCTCGAGAACATTGGGAATGGGAGATTCAGATAAGGCAGAAAGAACTCTGGCTAACATGGTCACACTGGTAATTATATCGAGTGTGGTCTTTACGGTTCTGGGATTATTATTTATTGACCCCCTGTTAAGGTTATTTGGAGCTTCTGAGAGTGTACTACCCTTTGCAAAGGAATATACAAAGTATATTCTCATGGGGACTATATTTTTTACTTTTTCTGCAGCTATGAGCAACGCCATAAGAGCAGAGGGTCATGCAAAGTTTGCCATGGCTGTTATGCTAGTCTCAAGTGTTGTGAATATAGTACTCGATCCGATCTTTATCTTTGAGTTCAACATGGGAATTATGGGGGCTGCTGTTGCAACAGTCATCTCTCAGATGATCGGTGCTGTAATGATAATTCACTATTATAGAGGCAGCATTAACATGGTGGCGTTTAAACCGGAATATATGGCACTGGATCCTGTTCTTTCTCAGGAAATTGTAAGCATAGGCATGTCCGAATTTATTTTCAATTCGGTGGAAAGTCTGGTGTTTATTCTTTTGAACCAGAGTCTCCTTGTTTATGGAGGGGATATGGCAATTGCTGTATTTGGTATTATCATCAAGGTGTTTATGATATTCCTGATGCCAATTATAGGTATCAAGCATGGAATACTGCCCATATTCGGTTTCAACTACGGTGCTAATGATTTCGGGAGGGTCAGGGAAGCTGTCTCTCTTTCAAATTACATCGCATTCGGTATGTGCGTAATTAGTGTCCTTATTATTTTCCTAATTCCAGAGCAGATATTCAGGGTTTTCAGTAGTGATGCCGAACTGCTGGCTATGGGAGTACCAGCAATAAAAATAAGCTTCCTCATGATGCCCTTCATAGGAAGTCAGATAGTGGCTACGGCTTTACTCCAGTCTATGGGTAAATCAAAACAAGCATTGGTAGTAACACTTTCAAGACAGGTGTTTTTCCTGCCACCTCTTGTACTAGTTCTACCATTATTCATGGGTGTGACAGGTATATGGCTATCATTCCCGGTATCCGATTTTCTTGGATTTGTTGTAGCAGTGGTTCTGATGAAAAAGGAAGTAAACAAACTTGGGGTAACAAAAATAAAGGCAATTGATGCATAAAGCGTGTCTCATTTCAAATGTGTGTATAAGCAATTTATGATGACGTTTTTTTTGTAAGACTATGTAATAATTGTGATGTGGGAAGTAGTATTTGTGTCCGTGCAAACAAGACCATATTGCAGGTTGATGAGTTTTGTGACTTTGGTCTAGTTTCTTTTTTTGTAACTATTCAGCCTAGCTCACTTCCACCAAGCTGATTTCTTCATCCACGATCAATTCTGCAACTTTGGAACAAATGAATTGCCATAAAATATTGCACTAATTGCATCGATAACAGATTCAGAATTCTTATTAACAGTAGACACGTATCCTCTTATACGGCAGAAATTTTTTGCACCCTGTTCACTGCGGAAAGTACCTGATATCTTCTGCTGTACTTTCGTCATTCTGATCTCTCTTTCAGCCTGATTGTTATCAAACGGAACGTTTTGGTCGTACATAAATCGCAAGATATCCTCTTTATGGCCAATAAACCTATCCAGCAAATTCTTTACCGTGGTCTGCTTCTTACGTCCTCGTTTTTTAGACCGCACATTTGATTCCGGATCAGGAGGATTTTCATTCACTCCTAAACAAGTTATGTGATCATAATCCTCACTGAACCTTTGAATTAGCTCAGTATCTAAAAGATCATTATCAACATGATGTTTAATGCATATCAAGAGATCACTCATTATCTTTGGCCACTGTTGATCCCTGTTTTCGGAAGCTCCAGTTAACTCTCGTAATAAATGTGCATTACATAATGAATGTTGACATTCATATTTGTTGTACGGTTTCCAAAAATCATGTGTTGCAACACCAGTGTAACCTGGTAATATGCCCATAGCATCCATTGCTTCTGAGCCCCTTTTGCGATGTGCAAAATAATAGGTCAGTTTGTCTGTACCTGCCACATGAAGCCAATTACGAACTGCATTTATTCTCATTCCTGTTTCATCCAGATTGATGACAGGAGATTCTTTCAGGAGATGTTTCACTGTATTTTCAAAAGCTCCAAGCTTCTCAAAACAACTACGTTCCGTGTTCACCAAAGTAGCAGGACTTATCTTGCATCCCAAAATATCAGAGAACAACTTGGTAACACGCTGATAAGGAAGTAATTGGTAAGTGTGCAAATAAACTGCAAATGACTTAACTCGATGACCGTATTGAGTCGGCTGAGTTACACCATCTGGAAAAAGAGCTTTGTTTACATGAGAACATTTGGGACATGTTTTAATCTCGCAACGATGTTCAATGCAATTGATAGTTATAGGAGGAATGTCAAAGACCTGTCTTCTTTCATAGTCAGAGGGAACAGAAGCTAACGATCTCCCACAATTGACGCATTGATTAACAGGATGAACAATAACTTCATCCGGATCATCATTTATTCTTAATGTAGTACCAGGATGACCGTTTTGACCACCTACATGCTTATTGGTCTTTTTTCTTTGACTTTTAACGGTTGGTTTATTCCGTGCATAAGAATCAGTAGAAGGTGGTTTGCTACTGTTGCGACTATTCTTTTCAAGCATTTCTTCCAAATGCCTGACACGCTCTTCAAGTTGTGCAATTTGGAGAGATTGATGTTCAATTATCCCAAGTAATCGAGTTACAAGTTCTACTACTGCTTCTGGACCAGCTTCATAAACTGCAAGTATTTCTTCGCGGTCTATACAAATCCCCTCAGATTGATAGACGTTTTTTATGATATTTTACTGAATATTTTTTAACACATAGAATGAAGCCATAGTATATTGTTTTTTGCATCATTAAAACAGTCAGGCTGAATAGTTACCTTTTTTTAAAATATGCTCAAAATATTTGTTTGCCGGCATGCGAACAAAAGTGTTAAATACCACAGGTGTCTATTATGTGTATTCACAATTGTGAAGAAAAACGTTTTCCAAGGTTTCGGACTCATTCATCACAGTTTGAATCCGGGCATTGGATTGTGGTCTTTTCGACCTTTGTTGCAGGAGTTATCATAACTCCTGCTAAAAAACGTATTAACCTGAAAGTCTAAAACCCCTAATTTTATTTACTATCACCTATTCAGGCAGGACCATGAAAGTAAAATTACCATCCGGTAAAACCGAAGAAATGAATTTAGGACCAATTACTGTTGAAGAGTTGCTGCGTGAGCTGAAGATCAGCCAGGGGGAAGTGCTTGTGTCAAGGGATGGTCATATCATTCCTGTGGATGCTGTACTCAATAACGGTGATGATATTCGTATAATGCAGGTTGTTTTCGGTGGCTGACCGGGAAAAGACTGGTTGAAGCACTGTCTATATAGGTTATAGCTGAAAGGATGGATAAATCTTCTTTTTCAGCATATTTTTTCATCAGGAAGAGTTTCATGTAATATGGAATACCATATTATTTTTTGTTTTCGTCATTGACGCACTGCTGTCCATCTTCACGCAATTGCCGGCAAATACTGCAAATTCTCTCAGCAAGATCATCTACTCGATTTTCTTTCATATCTTCTGCAAGAACTCGTATGGATTTTTTGATATCTTCTCCAAATACTATTCGATAACCTCTTTTCTTGGAGAGGTATTGTGAAACAGCTGAAGGTGCCATGTCCAGTTCTTTGGCAACTTCCTGCTGCGAAAGTCCGCAGTTAACAAGTTCTTCTGCGATTGCTGCTCTGATGGCAGGTAAAACATCCCAGACAATTGTCTGACAGGGTAATTTCATGATATTGATTTCCTCTTGATTTTAATAGATTATATTTTATGAATCTTACTCACAATTGTGAATAACGTCTAAGTCTTAAAGTCTTTTCTCTCTCATAGGCTCAACCCTAATGGCAAGGATAGCTTTTTTCCCTTCGGTGAAGGAATGTACACAGAACTTGGATGAGAAGAAAAGATATCTAATTTCCTCATCGATAAGTTGCTTGAAATAGAAGGAAGTACAGTATTATTTGAGAACTCCAGAAAACATGAACTTTCAAAGGTTGACACCATCGGAAGCTAAGTCCCTGTAATCTATAGTCTTTCATGGGAAAAGGTCAACTATCATGTAGAATTACTTCAGAGAATATTATTAACAGATTTGAGGGATGTGTATCATGTTAAGCAAGGAAGAGCTTGAACGTTACAACAGGCAAATAATGCTTTTAGGTGAAGATGGCCAAAAGGCATTAAAGAATGCAAAGGTTTTCATTGCAGGTGCAGGAGGACTTGGATGTCCGGTTGCACTTTATCTTGCAGTTGCCGGTGTGGGGCAACTGAGAATTGCAGATCGCGATTGCGTGGAACTAAGCAATCTTAACCGACAGGTGCTGCACTGGGAGGCTGATATCGGCAGAGCAAAGGTATCGTCTGTCGGAGATAAGCTCCAGGCCGTAAATCCTCACATAGATATAGAAACATTTCACCTTACAATAGATGAATCAAACGTCAGGAAGCTTGTAGGGGATGCAGATCTCATAGTTGATGCCATGGACAATTACTCTATCCGTTATCTCCTAAATCAAGTTGCCTATGAAAAAAGTATTCCACTGATTCATGGAGCTATAAGTGGTTTTGACGGGCAGGCTATGACCATAATTCCCGGGGAAAGTGCATGTTTCAACTGTGTTTTCCCTTCAGCTCCGCCAACAGAAGTCTTTCCAGTTGTTGGTGTTACTCCTGGTATAATTGCTATGATACAGGTCAATGAAGTTATCAAGTATCTGGTAGGTACTGGTAGACTTCTGACAAACAGGCTTCTCATCTGGAATGGGCTTTATTCGGAGATGGAAACTCTCAAGGTATCCAGAAGACATGATTGCAAGGTATGTGGTAAAACCGTCAAATCACAGGCGTAATCACATGATTCAAATATACATGTTCTATTATACAGGATACAAAATTCAGCGAAATTTCACATATTTTTAATAACACCTTTATATAATTAAATCGCATATTCTTTACAAAAGAACCAGGCGGTGTGCGTGTCGACAGAGATAACGTTTTTGAGCTAGAAAATGCCCTTCTTTCCCTGAACAGAGTTGCAGCAGGTAACATCGTAAAAAAAGAATTTACCGGGGATAATGCTTTTGAGCTTATCCAAGAGCTTATTGCTCCTACTCTTGAAAAAATCGGAGCTATGTGGGCAAGTGGCGAAATTGCATTATCGCAGGAGTATATGGCAAGCAAGATATGTGAGGAAATAATGGAATCTATACTGCCTGCCGAGAGTCCTGACAGGAAGGACATGCCAATAATAGGTATTACAACCCTTGGGGATGAACATATGCTTGGAAAACGTATCGTTTCTTCATTCCTTAAGGCCAATGGATTCAATATGCATGATTATGGTGATATGGGGCCTGAAAAAGTTGCCAGAAAGGTCAAAGAAGATGGTATCGAGGTTCTGATGGTTTCGACACTAATGCTTAATCTTGCCCTTAATATCAAAAATCTCAGATATATCTTTGACCGCGAAGGTATCAAAGCAAAAATAATAGTGGGGGGTGCACCGTTTTTGTTTGACCGTCAGCTGTGGAAAGAAGTTGGTGCTGATGCTATGGCAGTTGATGCTACAGAGTCTGTCAGTAAGATATATAATGTTCTGGGGTTATCGCAATGAAAAGTGAAGCAATGACTCCCATGGAAAGAGTCCTGACAGCCCTTAATTATGAAGAAGCGGATAGAGTTCCATTCTTCCACCTGCTTACAACACAGGGATCAAAAGAATTCAATATTTCTATCGAGAAATATTTCTCAAAGCCTGAAATGGTTGCACAGGGCCAGATAAAAATGCAACAGAAATATGGTCATGATTGCTACTATTCTTTTTACTATGCATCACTTGAGCTTGAAGCATGGGGAAGAAATTCTATTTTCTACTCTGATGCCCCTCCGAATGCTGGCAAGCCAATAATATCTGATTATGAGAACATAGGGTCGCTGGAAGCGCCTGATGTTTTTGAATCGCAACAATTACAGAAAGTTCTGAAGACCACAGAACTGATCAAGAAACATGCAGGTGAAGATATCCCCATAATTGGAGTAGTTATGTCTCCCTTTGCATTGCCGGTTATGCAGATGGGATTTAATCGTTTTTTTGATTTGATATACGAGGAACCTGACAAGTTTGAAGAACTTATGCGCATCAATGAAGAATTCTGTATCAAGTGGGCCAATGCCCAGATAGAGTCAGGCGCAACTGCAATCTGTTACTTTGATCCTGTATCGTCCTCAACTATCATTCCGCCTGAACTTTACAGGAAAACAGGATTTAAGGTTGCCAAAAGTGCAATTCCCAGAATTAACGCACCTGTTGCAACTCATATGGCTTCAGGAAGATGTCTTCCCATAATAAATGATATTATAGAAACGGGAACTTCTATTATTTGTACAAGTGTACTGGAAGACCTTGGAGAAATAAAAAATGAATGTAATGGAAAAGTGTCAGTAATGGGTAACCTGAATGGAGTTGAGATGCGGCACTGGACTCGTCAGGATACTGAATATCATGTAAAGGAAGCAATTCAAAAGACTGCGAATGGCGGTGGTTATATTCTCTCTGATAACCACGGGGAAATACTTTATCTTGTTCCTTCAGAAGTTATCATGAATATTTCTGATTCCGTAAAAAAATGGGGTCAGTACCCGGAGTAGAATATTATGTTTTATGATCATTACATTGTTGCACCCGTAAATATCCGGCAGGAAATCGAATATATCCTTAATTCTGAAAGTCAATATGAAGGGATAAAATGCGCCTTTTTTAAGTCTTCTCAGGATACTCCAAAGTCTGAAATAATCCTTGGTATCATCAGGGAGCAAAAATGCGACAATGATATACTGCTTCTGTGTGATACATCATGTCCCGAAGTTTGCATTCCGGAAGAGTATTCTGGCTCTGTTAAAATTCATAAGACTGAAAATATTTATGACTTGTTTACTGAGAGTCAGGCTTTGCAGGAGTATGAAGATGCAGGTTCTTTTATTGTAGCTCCCGGATGGCTGGAAGACTGGCAGAATAATCTGAGGTCTATTGGTATGTATGACGATAATTCAGCGTCCTCATTTTCTGAATTATATTCATCTATTTTGATTCTGGACATAGGCATTCATTCCGATTTTGTTTTCAAGGCAGAAGAATTTTCCAAATTTGTAGATGTCCCATTCAAAATATTAAATGTTGGGATGGGATACTTCAGTGTGGTCTTTGATAACCTTATACTTCGATGGAGTATTGAAAAGAAGCAAAAACAGTTGAAATTATGCCAGAGAAAAGCGGCTTCATATGCTATGTCTATTGATTTGTAACTATTCAGCCTACCACAATTAGCCTATTGATACTGATTTAATCAAAACGGAGATGTTTGCTCACTAACAACCTAAGAATCAAAAAAGCAATCAATGACAACAATCAAAATTAATGATCCTAATAAAATGTAGGTCTCAACTTTTTGTCAAGATTGCTATTGATAGTGTTTTTATCAGGCTGAATAGTTACATTGATTTTATCAAAACAATTGCTGATATTACAGATGAATCTGTTGAAATCAAATCGATTTGTAAATTGTTCAGTACAATGTTCGCTCCGAAGAATGTTGTTTACCATTCTTTTTATGAAGATGAGGTAGAAGTTCAGTACTGCAAATCCTTTGAAACCAAACATGGTGTCATAATGAAATTGAGAGATTCTGATGAAAGCTATGTTGTGTTTGATACGGAAGATGGTTTCGCGATAAAAGTTTTGATGGCAGATACTCTCTTTGGTATTATCGAGGTGCATGGCATTGCTTTTCCGGAAAATCTGGATGAGTATCTAAGTGTTGCTTTTGATCTTGCAAAGGCGTCAGGACTTGCGATATCCAATATAAGGCGCTATCATGAAGTATTCAGATCAAAGGAAGAGCAGGTGAAACTTACCGAAATGCTTCGTAATACAAATCGTATTCTAAGGCATGACATTGCTAATGATCTTCAGGTCATCATGGGAGCTTTAGACTTGCTTGAGGAGAAGGGGGATGAAAAATTTATTTCTATGATAAGAAAAGCTTCACAAAAAAGTGCTTCTCTTATAAAAGATGTAAAGGAAATTGATCAGGTCTCAGTTGTTGATGAACAGCTTAAACTTTTGAATGTCAAAAATCTGGTGGATAATGCTATAAGTGCACATGCAGCAAAATTCAATGTAACTGGAAACTGTCTGGTTATGGCTGATAATGCTCTGGCTTCAGTTTTCGATAATATTGTCAGTAATGCTCTGGTTCATGGAAATGCCAGCAAGGTCGATATTGAAATATTGAATCAAAATGGCATCTGTGAAATTTTAATTGCTGATAATGGTATTGGAATTCCTGATGCAGTAAAATCCAGAGTTTTTGATGAGGGATACAAGTATGGAAAAACCGGGAATACCGGATTTGGATTGTATATAGCTAAAAAAACAGTTGAACGGTACGGTGGCTCTATACGTGTTGAGGACAACAAACTGTCAGGTGCAAAATTTGTAATTGAATTAGATGCTGCGTCAGATTATAAAAAAGAAGATGAATAGTAAGTTACTTTAATCTTCTGTTGCTCTTCCTATAGCTTTAACCAGCGTTAACATTACTCCCATACCTTTCTGGAAGTCTTCATCCTGCATTTGTTTTAGCAATCCACCTATGCCTACTTTTGGTGGTTCAAGAAGAGCTTTGTCAAGTTCGGGATCTTGTAATCCTCTTTCCATCACATCAACAAGATCTGTGCTCATTACTGCATTTGTTATCTTTAATACAGTTGTCATAAGTTGTGCTATCCCATGAGCAGTCTGATCGTTCATATAGTCCTGCAGGATTCTGGCTGTTCGCACAAGATCAAGAACTGCTTCAACATCAGCCGGTGTAATTTCAATTCCTGATATCTGATCTGTAATAGTTTCATCTGTCATATTCACTTCCTCCTCAGAACAATCCTTTTACGCTAATATCCCAGTGTATGTGGTAATACATGCGATACAGGAACCATCCCATTTTTGTGGTTGTGAAAGGTGCGGGGGGTACTCCGTACCTCCAGGTGGCAATATAACCTTTACCCATTGTGTTCGGAGTTTCTATTTCAGTGACTATGGGACATCCTGTTTCACCTTCATAAGGTGTTTTTATGCCATTTCCATAAATATCATTGATCAGGTTCTGACTTATTGCAATTGCCTGATAATGTGCACCAATGCCTGTTTTGAGGATGTCTGCGGGTCCGAGATCTCCAATCACGTACACATTGTCATGGTTGCCAGCAGGACCACGATACTGAAGTGTAGCTTTATCTGCCGATATCCATCCATTCTCATCCGTAAGGCCTGAATTTATTAGTACCTCTGGCGCTTTGTGCGGAGGCACAGTGATCAACAGATCATAATTTACCTTTTCTCCAGTTTTTGATGTTAATTCTTTTCGGGTTGCATCAACTTCAGCCAGCTGAAAGTTTCTCACAATTTCAACATTTTTTTCATTGAATTGGCCAGTCACGAATTTGTTAAATTCCGGTGGTCCTATTGGTTCCATGGGCCAGACCAGTGTTATTTGTACATCTTCTCTGTTCTTCTTAATATTGCGCAAATAACTTTCTAGCATAAAAGTAAACTTTACGGGTGCACCGGGACAAGGGACAGGCATCGAGGCAACAGAGATCACGACTTTTCCGCCGCTGATATTCTTTACCAGATCCCTTACCTTGAAAGCATCTTCTATTGAAGTGTAGAATGTGTTAAGATCATCTTTAAGACCTGGAATCGTATTAACATCAGCCCTGCAACCCATTGCGATAACAAGATAATCGTAACCATACTTTTTGTTACTTTTGACGGTTACTTCTTTATTTCCAAGATTAACTGCTGTTACTTCTCCTTCTTCTCCATAAAAGGCTTTTACTCTTGGACTGATGAGCTTTTTTCTTGGTCTTGTAATCTCTTCAGGCGTATAAAGTTCAAAGGGAATAAAAGTAAAGCCACCCTGATTTATATTTGTATCATTTTTATCGAGTATGATAAGTTCTAACTCGTCCCTGGCAATCTTATTCCTGAATTCTCTGGCTAGTATATTTGCTACCACCGATCCGGCATAGCCTGCTCCTAATATCAGTACCTTTTCTTTCATAACTTAACCCCATATTTTTTATGAGTTGCTGGTTTAGATATATTTTGCGGTACTGATGATTTCTCTGGGCAGTATTTAACCAAATGGAAGAACCTCTAAAAAAAATATTATATAGCAGTTCTTTCCAAATATCTTTCATAGCAGGCACTCTTCAGTGCCGCTGAAAGATAAGAAGTAGAAGGTTACAGATGTTATCTGTAACTTAAAGATTATAGTTATTGCTAGCAATAACTATAGTTAGTTCTGAAGTACTATCTCAATGTTAATGTCCTTAGGAACCTGGATGCGCATAAGCTGTCTGAGTGCACGCTCATCTGCCGCAATATCAATGAGTCTCTTGTGTACACGCATTTCCCAGTGATCCCATGTAGCAGTTCCGTCGCCACTTGGACTTTTACGGACAGGTACTACCATCTTTTTAGTTGGTAGTGGAACTGGTCCTGCGATACTTACCCCTGTTCTGTCTGCAATAGCTTTTACCTGATCGCAAACACCATCGAGGTTTACAGGACTGATTCCTGATAATCTGATTCTTGCTTTTTGTGACATGTTTATCTCCTAAAAAAGGAAAAAGTTGAGTGTATTACTGCTTCAGTTTAACACTCATGCACATGCCAGCAGCAATGGTCATACCCATATCACGGATAGCGAATCTACCGAGTTGTGGGATTTCCTTTACAGGTTCGATTACCATTGGTCTTGTTGGCTTGATGGTGACAATTGCTGCATCTCCAGCCTTAATGAAGGTTGCATTCTCTTCCTTGACTTCACCTGTCTTTGGATCAAGTTTCTTGTCAATGGACATGAGAGTACATGCAGTCTGGGTTGTGTGGCAGTGGAATACTGGTGTGTATCCTGCTGTGATAGCGGATGGGTGCTGCAGTACAACGATCTGTCCTGTGAACTCTTCTGCTACTGAAGGTGGCTTGTCTGATGGTCCACATACATCTCCTCTGCGGACATCGTTCTTACCTACACCACGTACGTTCCATCCGATGTTGTCACCAGGTACAGCCTGATCATGTTCTTCATGGTGCATTTCAATTGACTTGACTTCACCGCTTACGCCACTTGGATTGAATGTTACAGTCTGGCCCTTCTTCATGATACCTGTTTCGACCCTACCTACTGGTACGGTTCCGATACCGGAGATGGTGTATGCATCCTGTACAGGGATTCTGAGTGGAAGGTTGTCTGGCTTATCTGGTTCAACAAGGAGGTCAAGTGCTTCAAGGATAGATGGACCTTTGTACCATGGTGTGTTTGCGCTTGAATCTGATATGTTGTCGCCCTCAAATGCGGATGTTGGAATGAATGGAATCTCTGATGCCTTGAATCCTACCATACCGAGGAGCTGGCTTACTTGTTCCTTAACCTCATTGTATCTCTCTTCGCTGTATTTTGATGCATCCATCTTGTTTACAGCAATGATGAGCTGGTTGATACCAAGGGTTCTTGAAAGGAACACGTGCTCTTTTGTCTGGTCCATTACACCATCAGGTGCTGCGACTACAAGAATAGCTGCGTCAGCCTGGGATGCACCAGTGATCATGTTCTTTACAAAGTCACGGTGGCCTGGACAGTCCACAATTGTAAAGTAGTACTTGTCGGTGTCGAATCTCTTGTGAGCGATATCGATTGTGATACCTCTTTCACGCTCTTCCTTAAGTGAGTCCATGACCCATGCGAATGCGAAAGACTCTTTACCCTTTTCTTTTGCTTCTGCCTTGTACTTCTCGATAAGGTGAGCAGGTACTGCTCCTGTCTCGAACATTAATCTTCCGACAAGGGTTGACTTGCCGTGGTCAATGTGACCAATAACTGCCAAGTTCATGTGTGGTTTGTCAGCTGCCATTTTCATATCTCCTTTATTTAAATCAATTATAATATATCAGTTTGATTTGCCATAATAGGTCTTTTTACGTTTAAACCTTTCTGACAAAATAGGATTTTTGCAGCAAAAAGCTGCAAATTTCCGCAATTACATACTCATGTAGTCAGATGCCTGTGGTAGGTCCTTCTTGAGTCCCTTTCTTTCTCTTATGCCACTAACAACTTCTGCTGTCAGGTTTGTTGGAAGTGTGTCAAATCCTGCAAACTCTGTACTCCACATTGCGCGGCCTTCGGTTGCTGATCTGATATCTCCTGCAAATCCGAACAGTTCGGACACTGGTGCTCTTGATTCAATGATGGTCATGTCGCCTTCTGAGCCCATATCAATGATAGTACCACGACGTCCCTGAATTTCCTTGGTTGCGCCACCCATACTATCCTGTGGCACCTGGATGAATACTTTCTGGTACGGTTCAAGAAGTGTATCGTCTGCCATTAACATTGCTGCCTGGATACCTTGTCTGGATGCAGGTATTACCTGTGCAGGTCCTCTGTGGACTGCATCTTCGTGTAACTTTGCATCAACGAGCTTTACCTTTACACCCATGCATGGTTCTCTTGAGAGAGGTCCTGCCTTCATTACTTCCTGGAATCCTTCAAGGATGAGTTCCATGGTTTCATTGAGATGCTGGATACCTTTTGTGACATCAATGTAAACATTGCTCTCAAAGATGTCTGCAATACCCTTAGCTTCGTCTTTGGTCATACCAGCTGCCATGAGTTTTTCTCTGCGCTCTACCTCAGGCATGCGCATTGATATCTCACCGGCTTTGATAAGATCCCTTACTTCCTGTGCAAGAGGCTCAACTGTAACATAGAATCTGTTGTGTCTGTTTGGTGACTTACCTTCTACTGGTCCTGCACTGCCACGAATGGTCTCACGATAAACTACCAAAGGTGGTGTGGTTGTGATCTCTACACCCTTATCGCGCTCAATTCTGTGAGCAATAACTTCGAGGTGAAGTTCACCCATACCAGCCATTAAGTGCTCACCGGTTTCTTCGTCAAGTGTGATCTTAAGTGTTGGGTCTTCCTTTGCAACCTGTCTCAATACTTCTACAAGTTTTGGAAGGTCCTTCATATGCTTAGCTTCGACTGCAACGGTAACTACAGGTTCACTTGCGTGGGTGATACTCTCGAAAGGCATCATGCCGTCAAGGGTGGTTACTGTTGAACCGACGATAGCATCTTTAAGTCCGGTCACAGCTGCAATGTTTCCAGCAGGGATGTTCTCCACTTCAAGTCTCTTTGGACCCATGAAAACACCGACCTGTTGAATTCTGTTAGTTTTTGATGCACCGGATACGTAAACTTCCATACCACGTTTGAGTGATCCGCTGAACAACCTTCCGGTTGCAACTTCACCTGCATGTGGGTCCATCGTAATATCTGTTACCATGAATGCAAGCTCACCCTCAGGGTCCGCATTGATCATTGACTTGCCGATATTGGATTCCTTATCTCCGTGCCAGATAGCGTTTACCCTTCCTTCCTGTGCTACAAGAGGGGATGGGAGGAACCTGATAACCATATCGTTTAGGACTTCATGGAGTGGACACTTGTCTGCAAGTTCCTTTATCTCCTCAGGGCCTGCTTTATTGTAATCATAGATCTGCTGGAAACTGACTCCGGTCTTCTGCATCATTGGTACGCTGATAGCCCAGTTGTATAATGCTGAACCGAAAGCTACGGTACCTTCTGCTGCGTCAACTTTCCATCCTGCCTTGTAACGCTCTTCGTTCATACCTTTGATGAGCTTGTTTACGTGATCGATAAGTTTGCCGAGTCTGATCTGCATTTCCTGCCCGTCGACCTGTAACTCATTGATGAGACGGTCAACTTTGTTGATGAACAGAACTGGCTTGACGTGTTCCTTTAATGCCTGTCTGAGAACAGTCTCTGTCTGTGGCATTGTACCTTCTACAGCGTCAATAACCACTACAGCACCATCTACTGCACGCATTGCACGTGTAACGTCACCACCAAAGTCTACGTGACCTGGTGTATCAATAAGGTTAATGAGGTATTCCTCGCCATCATATTCGTGGACCATTGAAACGTTCGCTGAATCAATGGTAATACCTCTTTCCTGTTCTTCTGCATCAGAGTCAGTCCAGCAAGCGTTACCGGCAAGCTCTTTTGAGAGCATGCCTGCGCCTGCAAGAAGGTTGTCTGACAGGGTTGTCTTTCCGTGATCAATGTGCGCAACAATACCAATGTTACGTATCATCTTTGGTTCGCCCATGAGCGCTGCAACACGGTCAACCATTTTATCATTTCTTGCCATATTAATTACCTTATCCTTATTTACTAAGTGGCAGGATTTGCATTAACGTGCTGCCTTCGCAACTCTTTCCTTTCCATCCTTCTTGTTGATGGAGAAGCATTTTGCATCACGGTTTGAAGCTGCAACTATTTCTGCTGCAAGACAATCTGCTGCACTTCTCTTGGATTTGAACGAAGCCTTATTTGCACCCATTGTAATGTATCTGAGTGCGCTGTCAACACGTCTCTGCGGAGCAGTGTCTACTGCCTTTGGTACGGATATTCCGCCGTACTTAAGTCTAACTACTTCTTCCCTTGGTCCAGCGTTAGATATAGCTTCTACCAGAACCTGTACGGGGTTCTTTTTGGTTCTTGTGCTAATAATGTCTAATGCTTCAGAAACAACTCTCATTGCGTTCTGCTTCTTTCCGGTGTTCTGCGCATTGCGCATAACGTTGTTAACAAGACGTTCAACGATACAGATATCTGATTTGTTGAATTGCTGTCTTGCATGCTTTCCGTTTGAGTGAGGGATAATCACCGGATCGAGGTTCACATACCTTTTAATTCCCTGGTCAGTGACCTCTACTTCAGTGAGATCCCATTTTTCAAATAACTTGTACATTTAATTATCTCCTTGGTTTCTCTTTTCGGCCAATAACCATCTCTCTTAAGCATACATTGTTTACAGCAGTGACCTTGAAGCGTACTCCGGGAATATCACCCATTGCACCACCCATACGGCCACCAATTCTCTCTACTGTAACTTCATCGTGCTCGTCGATAAAGTTGATAGCACCGTCACCAGGGCAGAAAGCTGACACCTGACGTCCGTTCTTGATCAACTGTATTCTAACACATTTCCTGATAGCTGAGTTTGGCTGCTTAGCCTCGATTCCTACTTTCTCAAGCACAATGCCTCTTCCCTGAGGTGCGCCTCCAAGAGGGTCCGCTTTAACGTCAAGTCCGAGTGTACGCCTGTTATAGCGTGAATCTTTCCATCTTGCATCCTTTCGCATGCGTTGAAGTGTATGAGCTGCGTATTTTCCATTTGGCATAATTATGTCCTCCAATCTATGTCTTTGATGAGTATATGATATTATTTGAATTATCACTGCAGGATGACATCATCTATATCATGATGCCTCTTAGCGACAAGTTTTACCTTTTCAATGTTTTTCCCATTCCGTCCTATGGCAAGACCCTTGTCTTTATTAGATACTTCTACATAAGCCAATCGCTTATTGTTCCTGCTTGTGATGTTCACCGATTTGACCGATACCGGACCGAATGCGTTCTTTATGAACGTAGCAGGTTCGTCCGAGTATTCGACAAGATCGATAAGTTTATCCACTGTTTTCTTCACACGGTTAATGTGGTCCCCGTTTCTTCCGATAGCAGCACCCATATCGCCTGTGTTTATCACATATATTATTCTATCGTCATCGATAATGCAATCTTTAACCGCTGCACCTGTGACATTTTCAAATAATGCGATATACCTGATGCTTTCAGTGGATAACCTGATCTCGCCCAAATATCGCAACTCCTTTAAGCAGCGGCAGCCAGAATATCAGATTCACCGCTATCAATGACGGCCATTGCAGCAATGAGAAATGGTTTTCCGCAGGCAGGTCCAAGTTCTGTTCCTGTGCCGGAGTAGTTAAGTATCGGTACATCTAGGCTTTCGATCTTTGCTCTTACATCTGCAGGGCAGTTTGCGGCAAGTATGACCATTTTTGCTTCATTGTTCATGGCAGCATCGATAGTCCTGTTAGATCCAATTATCACCTTTCCGGTTCTGATCACTTTGATCAGTGCTTTGTCAATGTTAATATCCATTTATGTCAACTCATTTATAATGTCAGTTTGAGATTTGTATTAATAAGTGATTCCGTATATCAACTTTCTGGTTGTTCTTTGTATTATAATATTGGAAGTTCATCTCGTAACAAGATGAACATCTCCTGTGCCCAGTTTAATAGGCTGTCCTACTATAATATTCTCGGTAACACCATTAAGTTCATCGCGATCTCCACGCATACCGGCATCAAGCAGATGGGTTACAGTAACTTCAAAGGCGGCACGTGCAAATACACTGGCCTTCTCTCCTGAAATTCCATGTCTTCCGATCTGTTTTACTTCTCCATCACAACACATGATGTCAGATACAAGCATTATGTGTCTGATATCAACAGTAAGACCCTGCTCTGCAAGTGTGTCAGTAGCTTCTTTTATGATCGCATTTCTTGCAGCTTCGATACCAAACACTTCGTATATCTCTCCGATGTTGTTGGTATATGTCCTTGTAGCATCTATTCCTTCTATCTGAAGTACTTCTTTAAGCTGTGAACCTTCAGTATAAAGCGTATATTCGTCCCCATCTTTCCTGATGACTACTCTTTTAATTCCTTCAATACCCTTTAGTGTTATAGAATGGATGTTCTTTGCCAGCTGAAGAAGTTCGCGGTATGAGGGTGCGTTTGGAGTTACTATTACCTGATTTGCAATACTGTCTGATACATTGACCATGACACCAAGTTCTTCATGAAGACCTTCTGCAATATCAGTTGCATTTAGTGCTCTGTGTATCAATGTTTTCTCGTGCAGATCAATGATAAGTTGCATATTTGCAAGGTCTGTGGTGATGTCTGCGAGATGTTCTATATGGGTTGCCTCAATTTCCCATGCAAGCTGACGTGCCTTGTCTCTATCAGTTGCATATTCTTCTTCCAGTGCGATGGTCATCATTGGTGTGCTTGGTTGTTTCCTTGCATCAACAATCTCAATGAGACGTGGCAGACCTAGAGTAACGTTAATTTCAGCGACACCAGCGTAGTGGAAAGTACGCATGGTCATCTGTGTGCCTGGTTCGCCAATGGATTGTGCTGACACAACACCCACTGCTTCACATGGTTCCACACACGCATATTCGTAGCTGTCCTTCACACGCTCGATAATATCCTCCAACTCTTTCTTTGTAACGCCTACTTTCATCACGTCATCTTTCAATGTCTCCATGATGTTCTTAGGCAGATCCAGTTGAGATGTCATTGAATCTATAGTAGCTTCACTAATCGTCATTTAGTTCACCTCTTTCCCGGTGACCATTCTGACAATCCTGTGAATTGCCTCAGGTTTACTGTAGTCACTCTTTGTAGAATCTATGCCGTCTTCTCCGTATTTGAATTGGACGACCACACCACGTGTCTCACGTACTGAACCGTCATACTGGACCTCAAGATCCTGCAACGCGTTTACAAGTCTTCTTTGCAGGTAACCTGATTGGGAAGTACGGACTGCAGTGTCCACAAGACCTTCACGACCACCAATTGCGTGGAAGAAATATTCTGTCGGATTAAGTCCGCTCTTGTAACTTGCTTTGACGAATCCGTGAGCATCTGCACCAAGGTCACCTTTGTCAAAGTGTGGAAGTGTCCTTCCTGCATAACCTCTTCTTATCCTTTCACCACGAACAGCCTGTTGTCCGACACATGCGGCCATCTGGGTAAGGTTAAGCATTGAACCTCTTGCACCTGACTTTGCCATCAACACTGCAGAGTTCTCAAGACCAAGTTGCTGGCCTGCAATATTACCGGTCTGGTCCCTGGCCTTACCGAGTTCCTGCATGATCTTCATTTCGATGGTCTCTTTAAGCGTACGTCCTGGCAAAGGTTCCAGTTCTTTTGCTTCATAAGCTTCAATTAGTGTCCTTACCCTATCTTCTGCGTCTTTAAGGAGATTATTGATCTGCAATTTTGCAGTCTTGGGTATGTCTTCGTCACTAATACCGAAACTAAGTCCTGTCTTCATCACACCACGAATGGCGAGTCTTGTAAAGTCATCTACGAACTTGGCACCTGCTTCAGGGCTGTATTCCTTTACAACTTTATCAAGGATTTTACCTTTGAAAGCACCAATAGCCTGTTCGTCAATGGTGCCCTGAAGCATTTCTCCATCTTCTATGACAACATAGGCATTATATTCACAATCCCTCTTTTTACAGGTCTCACACTTGAAACAGGCCTGTGCCGGGAACTCCAGGTAGAGTCCCTTTGGCATGATCTGACTAAAGATCTGCTTTCCGTTCCACAGCGGTTCTCCTTTTTCAGAGTAACTTGCAGGTTCTGGAAGGACTCTAATGTCTGATTTCCTGAGCAGTTCAAGAGCTGCATTCTTGGTGATTGCATTCTCGTTCCTTGTGAGCAGGAACAACCCTGAGATGTGGTCGTGTATGCCGCCGATGATAGGTCCGCCGAAACGAGGGGACAGGATATTCTCCTGCACCTGCATGAGAATACTAGCCTCTGCCCTGGATTCTTCGGTCTGAAGAACGTGCATGTTCATTTCATCACCGTCAAAGTCAGCGTTATATGGTGCGCATACTGCAGGGTTAAGTCTGAATGTTTTGTTTGGAAGTACCTTGACCAGGTGAGCCATGATACTCATCTTGTGAAGGGAAGGCTGTCTGTTAAAGAGAACGATGTCTCCGTCCATGACCTGTCTTTCGACTGTCCATCCGACCTCTATCTTCTCTGCAAGCTCTTCCTTGTTGATCTCTGATACTCTTATGCGTCTTCCATCATCACGTATGGCGTAGTTTGCGCCGGGGTGTACCGAGCTTCCACGCTGCACATACATACGCAGGAGTTCAAGGTTCCTTGTTGTTACCTTTTCAGGTATTGTCATCTGTCTTGCAATTGCAAAAGGAACTCCGACTTCGTTAATACTAAGGTTTGGGTCCGGGGATACTACAGTACGGGCTGAGAAGTTCACACGCTTACCTGACAGACTTCCTCTGAACCTTCCTTCCTTACCCTTAAGACGCTGGGTAAGTGTCTTCAGTGGCCTTCCTGACCTGTGTCTTGCAGGTGGTACACCTGATACTTCATTGTCAAAGAATGTTGTAACGTGGTACTGGAGCAGCTCCCACAGGTCCTCTATGATAAGTTGTGGTGCACCAGCATCCCTGTTCTCCTGGAATCTCTGGTTGATCCTGATGATGTCCACTAGCTTGTGGGTCAGGTCATCTTCACTGCGCTGGCCGGATTCCAGGGTGATCGAAGGCCTTACTGTCACTGGTGGGACTGGCAGAACCGTGAGAATCATCCATTCAGGCCTTGCGCTTTCAGGATCCATTCCAAGGACTTTCACGTCTTCGTCAGGCACATTCTCAAAGCGGTCACGTATTTCAGTTGGTGTGAGCTTGTGTCCGTCCTCTACATAATCACTGGGCTTTTCGAACTTGATCTCAAGCTGATTTGTTGAGCAGTATGGGCAACTCTTTGACTTACGTGCTTCCTTAAAGACTTCATTAATAATATCGTCTGGAAGGTGTCCCATTTCTTTTGAAGTTACCAGTTGTGCAAGGAAATTATCTTTCTTTTCAGGGCTAAGCATTAGTCTGCTGCAATTACGGCAAATTGAGCGCAATGCCTTGCGTATGGTCTTGTTAAAGCCCACATGTATGACCGGAGCAACAAGGTCTATATGTCCGAAGTGTCCCGGGCATTCTCCTGCTCGGCTTCCGCAGGTCTTACACTTTAAACCAGGGTCAATAACTCCCAGACGCAGATCCATGAGACCCATATCGATTGGATAACCGTCGTCATCATAGGTGTCAGCAGTTATGATGGCGGTTACACTCATCTTCCTCACTTCGCGAGGGGATAGCAGGCCGAATTTTATGGCACCGATCCTTTTTGGAATAGATGGAATATCGTTCATTTTAAAATCACTCATTATACCGCATCCTCAAGTTGCAGTCTTGGAGCCACACCAAGGGATTTGATTTCGTCAAGCAGCAATTTGAATGCGTAACTCATGTCCACAGGGTGGATATCAGTCTCAGCACCACAGTTAGCGCAGTACCTTACGTTCCTCTTCCTGTCAAATGTTGCAATCATTCCGCAGTGTCCGCAGACAAGCTCAGTTACCTTGTCGGATTCATCGAGCAGTCTTTCTTTCAGGGTCATAGCAGCTCCGTGTCCAATAAGCACATCACGCTCCATTTCTCCGAAACGCAATCCTCCTTCACGGGCACGACCTTCAGTTGGCTGTCTTGTAAGCACCTGCACCGGTCCACGTGATCTGGCATGCATCTTTGATGCTACCATGTGGTGCAGTTTCTGGTAAAGGATCACTCCAACAAACACATCCGCTTGTATCTTCTTGCCGGTTACACCATCAGAGAAAACTTCTTTGCCGGTGTGTGAAAATCCCTGCTCTTTGAGAGTTGCACGCAGATCATCTTCATTCTCTCCAGAGAATGCAGTTGCATTGATCCTTCTTCCTTCCATTGATCCGATCTTGCCACCGATCATCTCAAGCACGTGACCGACCGTCATACGTGAAGGGATGGCATGTGGGTTGATAACAAGGTCAGGTACAAGACCATGCTCTGTAAATGGCATGTCGGCAAAAGGTACTATAAGTCCGATAACTCCTTTCTGTCCGTGTCTTGATGCGAACTTGTCACCAATCTCAGGAATTCTCTGGTCCCTTATCTTTACCTTTGCAAGACGGGTTCCGTTTATTGATTCTGTGAGGATGACTGTGTCAACGACACCTTTTTCGTTAGAACGCATTGTAATAGCACTTTCTCTGCGCTGCTCAACGGTGATGCCGAAATCGGACTGTTCTTCAAGGAAACGTGGTGGACTTGTCTTACCGATCAAAACATCATTTGGACCGACAATTGTCTCAGGATTCACAAGACCGTCAATGTCAAGATTTGCATATGATTCAGGACTACGTGCACCTCTGAACTCGGAGTCTGGAATTTCGAACTTGTCTTCCTGTCCACCAGGATAGCGTCTTTCTTCACCCTCGAATGTCCTGAGGAAGTGACTTCTTCCAAGTCCTCTTTCAATGGAGCCTTTGTTAAATACCAGGGCATCTTCAATATTGTGTCCTTCGTAGGACATGACCGCTACAACGAAGTTCTGTCCGGCAGGCCTGTCATCGAAGTGAATTGATTCGCAGGTCTGTGTCCTGACCATTGCTTTCTGTGGGTAATGTAAAAGATGTGCACGTGTGTCTGGTCTAAGCTTGGTGTTGGATGTTGATACTCCTATACACTGCTTGACCATTGCTGCACCCATTGTGTTACGTGGGGATGCATTGTGTTCCGGGTATGGTACCATTCCTGTGCAGATACCTAACATAAGTCCGGGGTTTATCTCCATATGGGAGTGGTTCTTTGTAATGTGCTCCCTGTAAAGCGCAATGAACGCATTTTCTTCTTCTTCTGAATCAATGTACTCTATCTTTCCAGCCTTTTTCATTTCGTCGTAGGACATCTTGCCTTCTGCCAGAAGTCCTTCTTCTTCTTCTGTCACAAGGGCTTCACCATTTTTCACAACAATGAGTGGCCTTCTTGCACGACCCATATCTGTGTTGATTATTACCTCATGAATATCTTCATAATATGTGACATTGAGCTGGTCTGAAACAGTTCCTTCCCCGCGCTGATTCCTGATATTTTCAATCAGTTCTGCAGGGTCTGTATGGGTTCCTATGAGTTCTCCGTTAAGGAAAACTTTAGCTTCATTCATCGAGAAGTCCTCCTGTGCCATCGTCTAGTGAATCTGAATAGTTCGTGTACCCGATAGGTTCTGGCTTTGCCTCCTCTTCCACTACGGGTTTTACTTCCAGCTCCTCCAGGTAATCATCGAGTTCTTCATCATATTCCGGGAGTGCTTTTATTGATGAGTTAAGAACTGTCTTTACAACGCCAAGGTCATAGAGTATGTTCTTTATTTTCTTATTATCCTCAGTACCGGTTGAAAGTTCCACCATCTGTGCAAAGTTCTTCACAAGACCACAGTTCGGACCTTCAGGGGTTTCTGAAGGACAAAGCCTGCCCCATTGTGTTGGGTGAAGGTCACGGGCCTCGAAGTGAGGCTGAGCTCTTGAAAGTGGGGAAATTACACGCCGCAGGTGAGAAAGTGTTGAGATATAATCTGTCCTGTCAAGCAGCTGTGATACGCCAGTTCTGCCGCCAACCCAGTTTCCTGTTGCAAGTGGGTGCTGCAGTCTGTCTGTGAGCACATCTGCTCTTACAAGTGTGACCACATTAAGCTCACGGTTTCTCATGTTAGCTCTTTCAAGCTGATATTTTACATCTCTTGAGAGCCTGTTGAAGGCAACCCTGAACAGGTCTTCCATTAGGTCGCCTGTGAGCTTGAGTCTCTTGTTGGAGTAGTGATCCTTATCATCCGGATTACGCCTTCCAAGTGCAAGTTCAAAGCATGATTCTGCCATTCTTCCAAGGAAGTTTGCCTTTGGAGCCCTGTCGGTTGGTTCGTTTCCAAGATGTGGTAAAAGATATCTGTCAATTACGTAGTTGGCACGTTTGATCTGATAGTCTCTTGCCTGTCCTGATGCAACCCTTGAGCCGATCTTTTCCATTGCATCTTCTATGTTGTCAACCTCTGCTTCTTCAAGGTTCTCAAACATGAATTTCATAATTTCGGGGTCAGTGGATACTGCTTTTACGAGTTCTTCGTCAGTTTCTACACCAAGTGCCCGCATAAGGGTGATAAAGTTGATACGTCCTGATATTGAAGGGAATGATACTTCCAGAAGCGATTTTCTACCTCTCTCTACAACAACAAGTGCCCTGTATCCTCTTCTCTGTGAGAAGACTTTTGAAACTTCGATGGTATCTCCGTATCTTTCACCAAATTCAGTGAGTATCTTGTTCGGGGCGAGGTCTTCCAGGGTCATGACCACTCGCTCGGTTCCGTTGACGATAAAGTATCCTCCTGGATCAAGTGGATCTTCACCGAATTTCACCATCTCTTCCTCACTGAGCTCAGTAAGGTTGCCTATTTTGGATTTGATCATAACAGGAAGCTGGCCGATCTTTGCTTCCTGTGGTTCCTTCTCTTCATCGTTCTCAACAACACTCATCTGCAGGTAGAGGGGTGCTGAATATGATAGGTTCCTGAGTCTGGCTTCGTTAGGATATAGGTTCTCAATTGCCCCGTCCGCTTCCTTCACTACCGGGTTCTCCACGCGGATAGCGCCCAGCTTTATGTAGGTGTCTTCAAGGTCGGTTTCTATGATCTTCTGCTCATCGATGATCTTTTGCAGACCTGTCTCCACAAATTTATTATATGAATCGATGTGATGCTGTACGATCTTATCTTTCGTGAAAAACGAACGTGGGATCTGTCCTTTGGTTAACGCTATGATAGCACCTTCTTTATGTGGTTTATATTATCAAAATGGTAAAAAAGCCCATGTCAAATGATTAATGTAAGATTCGCTTCTTCAAGCGATAACAAGTCTGTAGTAGAATGCTTCGCCAGCAGTCTGGCTGTTGCGGGTGATTTTAACTACCTCTCCAACCTGCGCCCCTACTTCCTGTATGACCGGATCAACAACCTTTATTTTTGGCAGCTGCTCCTTCTCTATAGCATAGTGTTTTAAAACAGATTTAAGTTCATCTTCCGACATAATCTCATGTTTCGGGATTGACTGGTGGTCAAGCAGGCTAAATTTTCTCAATATATTACTCCTCCCTCAAAAATGTGAACGTGAACACTCATGTGCAAAATTGATGGCGGGCTCGTAGGGATTTGAACCCTAGGCCGTCTGGTTAAAAGCCAGACGCTCTGCCTGACTGAGCTACGAGCCCAATATGTTGGGTGGATTTGCTGAGGCTGCTTCACGTTCATCGACTTCGGTGTAGCGGGTGATAGAAGCACTTATTGTATATATAGTTTTGTGCTCTCTCCTGTGTTTGAGCTACAATTGCCTATAATGGCCTACTGTTACTTATATGTTTTTTATTAATGTACTTTTAATTTAAATCAAAAGCAGAACGTTTATATGTGATTATTCTCCCACTTTACAAAGTAGTCTCAGTTATGTTCCCGTGGCTATTTTGCATCTCCTTAAAAACAGAAGGTATCTTCGGTTTAGCACCAATTAACAGTTTATTTTAAAAAAATGGCGGGGTTATGTCCCGGATTCCCAGCCATCCATGTATGCTGTCTGTTCATCTGACAGTTTATCAATGCTGATGCCCATGGACATGAGTTTCATTTCCGCAACTCCTATATCCAGTTCAAGAGGTACTGGATGTACTCCATTTGTCAGTTTGTTCTCTGCGATATGTCTTACACAAAGTGCCTGGTTTGCAAAGCTCATATCCATGACCTCTGCTGGATGTCCGTCACCTGCTGCAAGGTTTACAAGCCTTCCGTCTGCAAGCACATAGACACACCTGTCTTTGAGGGTGTATTCCTTAATGTTATTTCTTACAGTCTTTACAGAGCTTGCCATAGTCTTTAGGTCTTCCAGATTGATCTCTACGTTGAAGTGGCCTGCATTTGCAAGTATGGCACCGTCTTTGATAACTTCAAAGTCTTCCCTTTTCAGTATGTCCTTGTTACCTGTGGTTGTGAGGAATATGTCGCCTATCTTTGCAGCCTCTCTCATTGGCATGACCTGATTTCCGTCCATACGTGCTTCAAGTGCCCTTATTGGGTCTATCTCTGTGACGATTACGTTTGCACCAAGACCGCTTGCGCGCATTGCAGCACCCTTGCCACACCACCCATAGCCACCAATGACCACATTCTTACCTGCCACAAGGAGGTTCGTTGTCCTCATAATTCCATCCCATGCTGACTGGCCGGTACCATAGCGGTTGTCGAAAAGATACTTTGTCATTGCATCGTTCACTGCAATTACCGGCATCTTCAGTGCACCATCACGTTCCATCGATTTGAGCCTGTGGATACCTGTTGTTGTTTCTTCACAGCCACCAAGTATCATTGGCAAAAGGTCAGTGCGTTCTGTGTGAAGCTTGAAAATGAGGTCAGCACCGTCATCAATGGTGATGTCAGGCTTGAAGTCAAGGACATTGTCAATAGCTTCATAGTATTCTTCGGTGCAGCAGTCATACTTTGCAAAGCACTGGATGTTATTCTTCTCATGAAGTGCAAGGGAAACATCATCCTGTGTGCTTAACGGGTTACAACCCGCGATAGCTACTTCAGCTCCTCCGATAGCCAGGGTTTCAACCAGTGCGGCTGTCTTAGCTTCAACATGTAAAGCCATACCAACTTTGTGACCTGCAAGTGGCTTTTCTTTTTCGAATTGTTCCCTGATTATATTAAGAACAGGCATGTGGTTGAGAACCCAGTCAATTTTCATATTGCCGGAGTCTATCATTTCATTATCACTCATTTAAATTCTCCAATTTCATAAATATAAAATAAATATGTATTAATTACCAATCTTTGATATAAGGTCTTCTGACTTCTGAATTGCAATATCTATTACTTCCTGCTCATTCATTGAAATGACCTTTCCGTCTTCCATAAGGATCTTACCATTCACGATAGTCGTCTTCACATCTTTTCCGCTGGCAGCGTACACAAGGTGTGATGCAATGTCATAGACAGGTGTCAGGTGTGCCTTATTCATATCAACTATGATCATGTCGGCATTGTACCCTTCCTTCAGCATTCCACTGTTTATGCCAAGTGCCTTTGCCCCGTTGATGGTTGCCATCTCCAGCACGGTGCGTGCAGGAAGTACTGTGGGATCCATTGTACTGACCTTTTGTAAAAGAGCTGCTGTTCTCATTTCCTCGAACATGTCAAGATTGTTATTGGATGCACATCCGTCAGTTCCAAGGCATACATTAGCTCCTTCCTTCAGTAGTTTGGAAACCGGGCAAATTCCGGATGCCAGTTTCATATTGCTGACCGGGTTGTGGGATATATTGACTCCATATTCTGCAAGTATTTTAATATCACCATCTGAAAGCCATACTCCATGAGCGGCAATTACATCCGGTCCCCAGAAATCAATATCCTTGAGGAAGTGTATGGAGCACATGCCAAAGTTCTCTTTCATATAATTGAGCTCTGCTTCGGTTTCAAGGACATGGATATGTATCTTTACGTTATCCTTGACAGCCTGCTCTTTTACTCTTATCAGGAAGTCCCTGGAACATGTATTGGGTGCGTGAGGTCCGTACATGGTGTCAATTCTGCCCTCGGCTTTTCCATTCCATGCTTTGACGAACTCCATGCCTTCTTTTAATTCCTTATCTGCCTTTTTCTTGTCACCAAAATCAATCATACCGTAGGACAGTGCAGCGCGGATACCGGCTTCATCAACAGCCTGAGCAACCCTGTTCTCATGGATGTACATGTCTGCAAAAGCGGTAGTTCCTGAGCGAATCATTTCCAGGCATGCCAGTCTTGTGCCTGAATAGATGTCCTCGTCTGTAAGTTGTGCTTCAGCAGGCCATATATGGTTCTCAAGCCAGTCCTGTAGCTGCATGTCATCAGCATATCCTCTGAAAATGGTCATCCCTGCGTGACAATGCGTATTAATGAGTCCTGGCATGAGGACTGAACCTTTTGCATCGATAATCTTTTCGGCACTGCTTTGTGTAGAGGGTCCTATCTCTTTTATTATTCCATTTTCAATGACCACTACTCCGTTCTCTATATCTCCTACGGAGGTGTCCATTGTGAAAATATAAGCATTCTTTATTATAATGTCAGCCATTATATGTCTCCTGATGTTTCTTTCTTTAGTTCTTCCAGGTACACCCGCATAATTGCAAGTCTCTGCTCTGCGATTATTTTTGCGGTTTTTGTATTCAGTCTTTCTGGTATTTTGAAAGGTTTCCTTTCCATGTAATCATAAAAACCATCGAAGGGGTCTTCCGTATAAGCGTTCATGGAAGTTTCCTTCACAGTCCCTATGGTCTGTTTCAGTGCTCTTAATGCTCCCATTGATACCAGGGAGCGAAAGATGCCAACGGCTCCCAGTGCATCTATTCTGTCAGCATCCTGGAGAATCTTAGCCTCGATGGTCTGCGCCTTCATTCCACGGCTGAAACGGTGGGTGAGTATGCATGATGTCACATGGTCTATAAGTTCTCCTTCTGCTCCTTTATCCTTCAGGAACTCGCGTGCAATTTCCGCACTGTATTCTGCGTGATTTCCACCTTCTTTGTGCTCTCTTATGATTCCTACATCATGAAGAAGGGCTGCAAGGCGAAGGGTCTGAATATTTCCACCTTCTTTTTCGTGTATTTTTACACAGGTGTTTTCAACACGTTCAATATGTGACATGTCATGGGTACTTGGCTCATCTGCAAGCACCTCTGAAACAAAATTGCGTGTTGTCTCTATTATATCCATGTAATTCCCTTTTCTTCAGCTTTGTTTTTCAGGTGCTCCTGCATGGAATAAAGGGCATCTGATATGACCCTGTCATTATCATAGGTATCAATAACAGCTTGAAGTGAGTTCTTACTTCCGCTTTTCATGTCCTCTGTAAACTGGACCATATTGTTGAGTGCTCTGGTGACGTTGTCAACAATTGTGACCGTAGATGTAAGTGATGTTCTGGAAAGGGGGTTAAGGTCTATCGTAATAACGGTCTTTCCCATTTCCACAAGCTTCTGGCAACGGTCTCCATCTTCAAGTGGAACCAGTACAACATCTGCACTGAAAATACCATCCTCATCAACAATGGCTCTGTCGTGTGAAAGGTCAAGTCTCTTGTCACCTTTGCCGCCAAGAACAACACCTGCACCGTGTGCTTTGAGATGCTCAGTGATCTTGTGCATTCTGGCATCACTCCTGTGGAAGAGGTTAACTTCCAGTCTTGCACCTGTGGCATCAGCAAGTGACGCCATCAGGTCAGGTACAAGGGCTGCAGTGTTACCGTTCACAGATATTATTGGGTTCTCTGCAAGGAGTATGTGTGCAACCGCCGCTCTTTCAGCAACAGCTGCGGATTCGATTGTCTTTTCTCCTATTATATAGTCAAAGGCTTCACCACGCCCCTGGGCTACCAGCCCTTGCTTGCTGGTAATGCCCATGTTTACTCCTTCAACTATCTTTTCCCTTGTGATAAGAGAGTCATATCGGGGGTGGTCCTTAGGAATTTCTGTCATTCAGTCCGTTTTCTCCTTTGCATTTATTTGCTGGCATCCAGTATTATTCCCTGGTCTGTGGGAACGAGCATTGTCTGTATTTCCTGTCCCTGCAACATTTCTATGTACTTGTAGTTTATGAGGTTAGGATTCTTTGCCAGTTCTTCATTGATAATTCCAAGTGCTTCAGCTTCACCGTATGCCTTTGCGATGGTTGCGTTTGCAATACCGTTGGCTTCGATTATCTTCCTTTCTGCTTCCAGCTGCTCTTTTTCCTTTACGAATATCATCCTCTGGGCATCCTGATCAGCCTGAAGTTTTGCTTCGATGGCTTCAGCAACTCTTGTTGGTAACACAACGTTCCTTACAAGTACCTCTTCTACAATGATGCCATCGTTTCCCAAAGCGGTGCCGATATTGGTCAGCATTTCTCCAGCTACCAGTTGTCTTTCCTCACCATATACCTGCAAAGCAGTTTTGGTGGAGACGACTTCACGTATGGATGACTTTATTGTGGGACGTACTATTTTTTCCGCATAGTTCATTCCCAAATTCTGGTGTACGGTATCGACCTCATCAGACATTAATCTGTACCTAACCGTGATGTCCAGCCCCAAAGTAAGTCCTTCCAAAGTAAGGGCTTTGATCTGGTCATCTCCTACTACCTGACCTTCACCTGTCGTTCCACTCATGGTGTATGTTTCACTTCTGACTGAGTATTTGGTAACGCTTATCCATGGCGGTACTATATGCAACCCTTCGCCAAGTTCGTCTTCTTCCACTCCACCAAACTGATTGAATTTCACACCCACTTCTCCGGCACCTACTGAAACAAAAATGGAACCGAACAATACTGAAAATATAATCAGTATTATGAATACTATTGCGATCGAACTGAATATCTTGCCCACTATAGGTGGTATATCTTTTATTGGAAACTCAGGTGTCCTTTTTGGTTCTGGTTCCCATTCTCCTTCAACAACCATGTTTTAACCTCTCAAATAATTAAAAACGTTTAATGTTATGCATATATAAATGGAATTCATAAATATGTTTTCACTCAGGTGATTTTGATACTACCAGTTCTGACCTTGAATCTGAGTACGGTCCCAAAGTCCGAAAAAGTCTCTTCAAGCTCTTTACAAAGTGATGGCTGAGGTATTGAAAATACAGCATTTCCAAGCATTGCCTGAGATGCTGTAACTCCGATAGACCGGGCAGCTTCGATGGCATCCATTACCTTTTCACTGACAAGTCTGCTCTGTATTGTGAACTCATTAGAGCAAAGCATGAAATTTTCCACTGACGGTTTTTGCATAAGTTTTCTCAAGGCTTCCTTCCCGGCGGTATTAATATCTCTTACCATCTCCGGGTTATTCAGTACTGACTTCGTGGACAGTTCTCCCAGGACTACACAATATACCTCCGCTTCACTTGATGGTATCAGGTCAACAGTGGCTATGGAAGGCGCACCGGGTGTTTTTCTGACAGGGATACCTCCAAATGCCTGTCCCGTAACGTCCCCAAGTCCACTACCATTACTAACCTCCGCCACATGTGCAATGTCATTGAGCTGGATTGCGGTAAGTTCAAGCGAAAGGGCATGGTTCAGTGCATAGGCAGTTCCAAGGGCTCCGGCACCGGATGCTCCAAACCCGCATCCAATGGGTATGTCTGATACACTTTCAACCTTTACCGGAAGCTCTGTCATCGCTTCAACAACAGCTTTACTGGTGTTCCCTGCGACTTTATTTCCGTTGAGGCTAACCACCGTATCCGTGATATCTTCACCAATTGTAACTGTAGTGTAAACTCCTTTGTCAAGCACCACTCCGCATCCTGTGGATCCTTTTTTCATAGGCTCATCATGGTCATGTATCTGAAAAAAGCCGGTAATATGAGCCGGTGCAAAAGCTCTGGCAGTCAAGATATATTTGCCTGGCATCTATTCTTCGTCCTCTGGTGCTAGGAGTCCTGCTATTTCGTTCATAAGGACATTTGCAATAAGATTTTTGGAGCCTTCTACGTTGAGATTCTCTCTTTTGTCAGAGTATATTATAGTAACATTGTTGTTGTCTGTCCCGATGCCTCCTTTGCTGACCTCGTTGGCAACTATCATGTCCAGCCTGGAATGTTCAAGTGTTTGCTTTGCTCTGCTGAGCAGTTCTTCCGTATCCACGCCAGCTTCTGCCTTGAACCCGATTACCTTTACTTGCGGGTATGCCTGTTTTGCTTCTTTTATGAGCTTGCGCGTATGTTTGAATGAAAGCTCGAGTCCTTCCGTGGATTTGATCTTCTGCCCGCTGGCATCTGTAGTATAATCTGCAATGGCCGCAGAACTTATGAGCACATCGTAACCCACCTTAAGTTCATTAAGTACAGTATCTGTCATCTGCGCTGCAGTTTCAGCATGTATCTCGTTGATACCACAGATTCCAAGTTTGTTCCTGTGGACGATGGTAACATCAGCACCCCTGCGGTAAGCTTCCAGCGCCAGCTCAACCCCGGTTTTTCCGGATGCTCTGTTGGTAAGGATGCGTATGGGGTCGATTGGTTCTGCTGTAGATCCGCTTGTGATGAGTATCTTCTTTCCGCAGAGTATCCTTTTTCCGATGGCACGTTCAACCTCAAGCACAATCTCATCGTTCCCGGCAATTTTGGCAATGCCTTCCTCAACCTTGGGTCCGATGAAGCTGATTCCCCAACCGATTATCTTCTTGATATTCTCCACAACAGCCGGATGATTGTACATATCCTCATGCATCGCAGGCACTATCATTACAGGTTTACCTGCCCCGATGGCTGTGGTTGCGAATGTTGTTACAGGTGTATCGTCTATCCCTGATGCTATTTTCCCGATAGTATTGGCCGTTGCGGGTGCCACAAGCAACAGGTCTGCCCTGCCCAAGTTTCCAAAGAACTCTACATGCTCCACTTTTCCGCTGATTGCGGTGATGACCTCATTCCCGGTAGCGTAATGCAGGGCCATAGGATTGATTATCCACCCGGCAGCTTCGCTCATAACTGCATGGACGTCAGCACCTCTGCGTATGAATTCCCGGGCAAGTTCCACAGTCCGTACAGCAGCGATGCTGCCTGTGACTGCAAGCACGATGGTTTTGCCTTTTAATGATTCTGATTTTGTGGACTTTATCCAGAGCGTTGGGTGTTCGTTTGGAATCTGGGGCATATTCATTCCTTTTTTGATTAAATAACTGGATTTTTAGTATTTAAGTAAGGTGGATAAAATAGTTCGAAGGTTTTAGTGCATTTTAAACAATTTATTGAGGATTTCGATATTCCCTCATTTTAGATCATTAAAGTATTCAAACTCAATTATATCCTCTCATTTTTTATCATTTTGTTTAATTTCTCTTCATTAATCCTTATTTTTAGTATAGCTCCCGCTATCCTAAATTACTCCTTTGGTTTTTAGTGTCCTCAATTGATGCAGATTAAAACAAAAAGCTGTCATCAACATTTTTGCATTCACTCTTTCTACAGTTGTAACAAGAACCTTTCTGGTTTTAAATATTTCTTTTGTCACTGCATACACTCTTTCGCAAGGGACTCTTTTCACACTTATTCTTTCATTTCTGAGGATATCCATTATTCCTAAAGGATGTCCTCTTACAGCTCGTTGCATTGTTGCTGCAAAACCTTTTGCTATTGCTCCAAAATATCCTTTATCTCTATACACCACTTCACCCTTTTCAGACAGATCAACCTGTGAATCGTGAAGTGATGCAGTTGTTGTCTCAAATCTTCTGATTAGTTCATAATCCTTATCAATAATTGTATGAAGTTTGTATCCAAAGTGAGATTTACCATTTTTCTTAGTCCAGGTTCCATCTTTGCTTCTTCTTGTTTTCGCATCTTTTCCTCTGAGTACATCTGCTTTTGCATGTCCTGGATCTGAGTGAATAAAAGTTGCATCCTGGATCATTCCTTTTTTAATCTTCAAACCAAGAGCATCAAGCTGATTCTGCATTTCATCCCACACCGCTTTTTCTTTACCATTGTCGATAATTCTCTTCCTGAATGACCAGACAGTTGTACTGTCTGGTACATATTCAGGAAATCCCAGGAATTTCCTAAAGGATATCCTGTCAATACACTGCTTTTCAAGCTCAGCATCAGAAAGACCATGCCATTGTTGCAGAACAAGCATCTTGAACATTACAATAACATCAGCTTCAGGCCGTCCGCCTGAAGCTGTTCTGTTTATGTACATTGACTCCAGAATAGGGCGAAAAGGCTTCCAATCTACTAAATATTCAATTTCAGCAAGCTTATCTCCGACAGATTGGAGACGCTTATATTCTTCATTTAAGGTAAAATCAGTAAAAGAATCCATAATAGTAAATTTGCTTTGCTATTATTTAAATTTTATTAAATTGTATGGGTATTGATGGTAGTTTATCGAAATCCTCTATTATATTACTATAATATACTAGGATAATATTAGGTTTACAGATTGAAAAAAAGGTGACTTTACATTGACTTCTCAATTACATCCCCGCCCCGCAACTCTAGCAGACAAACACAAACTTTTCGTCCTCTACCGTGAGGTTGCCTCACGTTCAGGCGGAATTATCCGTGAACCCCACGAGGTTACAGAGGAATACATAGGCAAGTTCCTCACAAACAGCTTAGCAGATGGCATCATCCTCGTAATCGATGATGTTGACAGTGACCGGATAATCGGTGAGGTCCACAGCTACAAGCCCTCTTTCTGTGTGTTCTCGCATGTTTTTGAGCACCTTACTCTTGTTGTGCATCCGTCTTTCCAGCGGAAAGGAATTGGCAGGATGCTCTTTACCACTCTGCTCGCGAAGGTAAGGTCAGATCATCCTGAGGTTCTCAGGGTCGAGGTTATAGCAAAGGAGAGCAACCATGCCGCACGAAGCCTTTACAAATCACTTGGTTTTGTCGAGGAAGGCAGGATGGAAAAAAAGATTAGAAGGGCAGACGGAGTATTTGAGGCTGATATTCCCATGGCGTGGTTTAATCCTGATTATGAAATGGCAAAAGGCTAACCTTTATCATATTTCTTCTATACTATCTATTTATGAATCTGAAATTATTGGCAAGTATTATTTTAATATCAATCGTAATCCTGACATCCGGCTGTCTGGATAACGGAACTGATACCCCGGAGAGTATTGAGGATGAAGACCTTTCAGAAATCACCGAACCTGATGCTCCACGTAACAATGAAAAGTCTGCTTCGAAGATGGACTACCGCCAGCAAATGCGTAATTTTGTTATTGGCATCAGCACATACTCAAAACAGAAGAACCCGGATTTCATAATAATTCCGCAGAACGGTCAGGAGCTTCTAACCTCAGGCGGCAATCCTGACGAACCGGTTGCACAGGACTATGTTGCCGCCATAGATGGAGTTGGCAGAGAAGACTTCTTTTTTGGTTATGATGACGACAACGTGGCAACAGAAGAGGAAGACACTGAATACATGGCATCATTGCTTGACATTGCCATGGACAATGGCGTAGAGGTGCTGGTAACTGATTACTGTTGGACTAAATCATATGTCGATGCTTCCTATCGTGAGAATAGTGAAAGACAGTTCATTTCCTTTGCTGCTGAGCGCAGGGAACTTGACTCTATTCCTGAATATCCGGCAGAGCCGTTCAATGTTAATGCAGGTGATATTATATCGCTTGATGATGCGAAGAATTTTCTATACATCATCAATCCTGAGGAATTAGGCAGCAAGGAAGAGTTTCTGGAAGCATTGCAGGAAACAGACTACGATATAATTCTCATCGATCTATTCTATTATGATATTCCTCTGAGTGCAGACGATGTTTCTTCTCTGAAAACCAAAGCCAACGGTGCTTCACGTATTGTAATTGCCTACATGAGCATCGGTGAGTCTGAAAGCTATCGCTACTACTGGGATGATTTGTGGCGTATAGGGTCGCCTGAGTGGCTTGAAACAGAGAACCCTGACTGGGAAGGTAACTACAAGGTGCAATACTGGGATGAAGAATGGCAGGCCTTTATCTATGGGGATGATGATGCGTATCTTGATATGATACTGGATGCGGGATTCGATGGCGTCTATCTTGACATTATAGATGCTTTCGAGTATTTTGAGTAGCTGTGGCAGGATAATGGTATTAGGCCTGCAAAAAAGAAATAATAAAAATATGAACGGTGGTTTGAGTAAACCACCATTTATCAGACAAACGTCAGGTTCTCGCCACGCACTATCATCATGTTATTCTCTACCGGCAGAAGGATTTTGCCGTAAATCTCCCACTGGTAGCTTTCATCTTTATCAGTAACTGTCCAGATGTCATAGTTCCAGTATTTCCTGTCTCCGTTCTCATTAAGTATTGTCCATCCACTGATTCCCCAGTATGTGTCTGTGAGGGTCTTCATTGCCATTTTCATACTCTGATCGTTGTCCGGAATGGCATCCAGGTCAGCAAAGGTAGCTATCCAGAGAGCGTCATATGCGGTTAGTGCATAGGACTCGGGAATCCTTCCCAGCTTTTCTTCGATTCTGGGTCCGACTTGCTGGTATCTGTCATTTGCTACCACATATCCGTATATTGATGCTTTGAGGTCTATTTCTGCTGCAAAGGCAGCTGCATCCTTATCGCTTATGAGTTCCTTGTTCAGTGCCATTCCGTCAGTGCCATACCAGTCGATATCTGACAGGGCAGGATATTCACGGGCCAGGTTAAATATCTCTGTTACTTCTTCGAAGGAACAAAGAAGCACAGCTACGGAACCATCATCATTTTCAGCAGTGGCAGCTACTACTCTTTCATTGAGTGCCTCTACTTCTGCTGAAAGGTCTGTGTTTTCTGGTTCATATGCAATTTCTTCAAGCACTGTGCCGTTGAGATTCTCAAAACTCTTTTCAATCTCATCAACCAGTCCGTTGCCCCATACGTCATTTCTGTACATCGGAATTATAGCACTGGTCCCTTCATCATTCATGAATGTGGCCAGTATCATTCCCTGATTGGTATCGTCAGGTACAAACCTGAACAGATTATCGTCAGGGATTGCTAAAGACGGGGCAGTTGATGCAGTACTCAGAAGGATAATACCATTCTCGTTTGCATAATTCAAAACAGCTTCTGCCTCATTACTTGCCTGCGGGCCGATAACCATTTTTATTCCCATTTCATCAAGTTCCTTGAGTTGTTCCAGAGCCGTTGCAGGATTGCTTTCTGTATCCCTTGCAATAACTTCTACATTCTTTCCGGAGCCAAGTCCTGAGAAATAGCCGTTAATGTCTTCGGTTGATACTTCAAGTGCTGCCTGGCTTGCTTCTCCGATAGAGGCAAGATTTCCTGTAATTGGTAAAAGTGCTCCTATGGTTATGTCCTCTGACTCACTGGTAGCCTCCCCAGTCGATTCAACGCAACCGATACCCATGGTTGCTATGAGTAAAATCATAATTAAAATGCCTGTTATTTTTTTCATCGAATAATCACAAGTCCATCAATATCCGTCTCTACATTTATATATTTCTACTGTATTGCCGAGTGGTAAATAGATATCTATTAATATCATAGTGTCTGAAAAATCTCTAAGAGAGGACTTATTATGCAGATAGGTACGAAACGATTAATAACAATTCTAGCAGTGCTCCTGCTTGTAATATCTATCACAGGATGTACTTCTGATGATAATGGTAGCGATGATAAAGGCAGCAGTTCATCTGCAAACACAGGTGACCTTGGTGATGAGTTCACCAATTCAATAGGTATGGAACTCCAGCTTATAGAAGCCGGAAGCTTTGATATGGGTACATCGAAATATGCTTATTCCCAGCCGATTCATGAAGTAAGACTGAATGATCCGTTCTACATTGGTACATATGAAGTAACACAAGAGCAGTGGGAAGAAGTGATGGGTAGCAACCCTTCAAGTTTTAAAGGTGAAGTCCAGCCTGTTGAAAGTGTTTCATGGAATGATGTTCAGGAATTCATTGACAATCTCAACGAGATGGAAGATAGCACAAAATACAGGCTTCCAACAGAAGCTGAATGGGAATATGCTGCAAGGGCAGGGTCAACAACACTTTACTCCTTTGGAGAAATAGATGAAGATGATGGTCCTTTCCTGGGGGACTATGCATGGTACCAGGAGAACTCTTATGAAAGAACTCATAACGTAGGCGAAAAAATCCCAAATCCATGGGGACTTTATGATGTGCACGGCAATGTTTGGGAATATGTGCAGGATAGCTGGGTTGATGGTTATTCAGGTGCAGGCGAAGATGGCAGTGCAGTTGAAAAAGGAGCAAGTTCCATGAGGATTGCCAGAGGCGGTAGTTTCTCAAGTAAGGAAAATGCACTCTACACGGCATACAGAAAGAAACAGGATCCTCGTGATGGGGACTCGTCAATAGGCTTCCGTATTACTATGGATGCCTGATCTTCTTTTTTCTTTTTTATATTTTGTTTATTTTGAGTCATGTTTTCTGGTTCTATTTATGCTTTGATTGTCTCATTTCATATAGACAGATTTTTTATACAGGACGTTTTTATTGCAGGTAGATGGTCGAAAAAGACAGGGTCCTTAATAATATTAATTATATCTTCAAGAAATATTCAGGTAAAGAAGAGCTGGAAACTGAGATCTACAGGCTTCAGTCGCACATACTCGAGCTTGAGCTGGACGTGAAGACTGCCAGCATACGGCATGAAAAAAGTGCGGCATCCGAAAAGAAAGCCATTGCCGCAAAACAGGAAGCTGAAGAGAGCCTGAAATCTATAGAGGTAAAGCTTCTTACTCTGGAACACGAACTTGAGAAACAAAGGACTGACGCACCAGGTGAATTCTCTTTTACCCATGTTGACCAGTTTAGCAAGCAACGAACTGAAGAGTTTATATCGTCCATTTCATCTGTAAATTACTCTACAGAATCACTACTAACGGTCTATGTTGCTGCCGGGGAACAACTGAATAACATAAAGGACCATGAAAACCTGATTGAAAGGATTGACAATGAATCTCTTGTGTTGATCGAGAAGATATCCTCATCAACAGGATTTGTACTGTTCTATTCTCCTGACCACATGGTAAATGAACTCATTATCCCTCCTTTGCCTCTAAAGAGGTCTTACTGGAATACCGGAAATTATTTTGACACAACTCCTTTCGTGGAATCTCTAAATGAGGATGCAAGTATGTGTGTTCTGGTAGCGCATGCAGGTGAGTCATTTGTAGGTTTATCTCTTGACTTGATAGAGTTTGATTCATTTCAGGTGATAAAGAGCAGCGTCAAGGCTAAGCATGCAAAAGGAGGTTTCAGTCAGAGAAGGTTTGAGCGCCTAAGGGATGAGGATATTGCGCATCACATTGACAAAGTAAAAGAATCTCTAAAAGGCCTGCTTGAAGAATTCGGAGACAGTATCGACTATCTCATTTTAGCAGGTGACTCACAACTTGCAAGAGAAATAACGATGGATGTTCCTCTTAATATTGAACAAGTATTCTCTTCTTCTGATATTCGTATAGAAAAGAATAACGTTTCAGATATCCTAAAGCAGATATTGATATATCGTAGATACAGGTTATGATGAGGTCGGTTGATATGGTAAGTAAAGAAGAACTCTGTGGAATAATCGATGCTCTTGGTGCCCTGTCTATAGGGGACATTTATTCAGTTACAAAGGAATTATATTTACTTAGAGGCAGCGTTCCATTGACTTTGCCTTCGATAAAAAACATTTGCGAAGAGGCTGAAAAAGAACATCTTATCGCTGTTGTATCCTGGGAAGAAGTTGCTGGTCTGGATGAAAATGACCTTTCCTACTATATATCAGGACCAAACGCCTTTCCTGAAGTCCCTTTCGATTTGAGCGAGGTCATTGATATACTTGAGATGGAAAAGAGGGAAGTTGACTTTAGTAGGGTGGCCAGCAGATTCAGTAAAAATCTGCATAAAAGGATTAAAAATCTGGACGATAAGATCGATTCTGTCAACAAGGGTAAATTTCATCTGCATGATTTGGAAAACCTTGAACATAGATATAGTGACATACTGAACCAGTTTTATGATTACAGTTTCTGGCTTCCGGGTGATATGTCAGGCATTGAGGCTGAGATTCAGGAACTCAGTAACAGGATCGAAGCTCTGAAGTCGGCACAAGGTATTTGACTTTTAGGTAGTATCAGGTATTCATATGGCAAGAGACAGACGCGACAAATATTACTGGAAAGCTAAGGACGAAGGTTATCGTTCGAGGGCATCTTACAAGCTTTTCCAGATCAATGGAAAACACAATATCATAAAAGAAGATGATACTATTGTGGACTTGGGCGCAGCTCCCGGCGGCTGGCTTGAAGTCGCAAAGGAACTATCAGGTGGGCGGGTGGTTGGTGTTGACCTGAGAAAAATCGTTCCAATTGAAGATGTTGAGACCATTGTGGGTGATATTACTGCCGACCGGACAATTGAAAAGATTCTGGGACTTGTCGGACAGGCAGGAGCAGATGTTGTGATATGTGATGCTGCGCCAAATCTTAGTGGTAACTGGAGTTACGACCATGCGAGGTCCATTGATCTCACCCGGTCTGCTCTTGGATGCGCAAAGAAGATTCTCAAACCTGGGGGGAATTTTGTTGTCAAGGTATTCCAGGGTGACATGTTCAAGGAGTTCCTTGAAGAGGTAAAGGATAATTTCACTTACACACGCTCTTATTCTCCCAAAGCTTCACGATCCCAGAGTGCTGAGATTTACGTAATTGGGAAAAAGTTCCTTACATCACCTGTCAGACGTGGTAATGAGTTCGAAGTTGAGATCAAAGAACTTGGCTCAAGTGGCGATGGTGCGGTTCTAATAGACAATTTTGTAGTTTTTGTCAAAGGGGTTGAGCTTGGAGATCGTGTAAGGATAAAGATTCAGGATGTAAAACCGAACTTTGCTTTTGCAGAAGTAATTGGGAATTTAGAATGAGATTTATACGCTTTATCCGAAAAATAGGGTAATTTTCGGTCAACAACATGATTTTTCGGTCAAAAATAGTATTATTCGGACAAGTCAAAAAATACCAACACATGCTCCATGTTCTTGGCTATATATGGGAATAAAGTGAATGCAGATAATTCAGTGCTCTTTGTAAAACATATTCAAATTAGAAAAGTGCATTAAATGAACCACTTTGAAAGTGATTCATTTCAAAAGCTGTTGGCATAAGAATAGCTCACATGTAATTCATTATTATGGACAACATGCATAATTGGTATACTCTGCTTCTCTACAAAGAGATCTTTAATTGATAGGACCTATCTCAAAACTATAAATACTATGTCTCTGAAGTTTATTATGGGGATATGAATGGAATTCAGAGAACTCTCTGATGAGCAATGGACGTTTATTAGGCCACACTTACCTCCGCAACCAATAACCGGAAGAAAGAGAGCTGATGACCGTAAGGTCATCAATGGTATTCTCTTTGTTCTGATAACCGGTTGCAGATGGGGAGATATGCCAGTTAGTTATGGTTCCCAGGCAACTGCCTGGAGAAGACTAAAAAGGTGGTCAGAGGAAGGAATGTGGACTGTGATAATGGAATCCCTTTGGGATTCAGCTTACCAAAAAGGTAAGTTCACCATGGATGTCGTATGTGTTGATAGCAGTTTCATTGAAACTAAAAAAGGGGAGAAGATTCCGTATACAACGGCCACAAAAAAAGGAACGGCATAAAGATCCATGTTTGTGTAAGTTGCGAAGGCTTTCCTTTGACAATACAGATCGCTTCTGGAAAAGAGCATGATAGTCAGCATTTCATCGAGATCATGGAAAGTATCAGGGTCAAGACGGATGGAAGACCAAGTACGAGACCATCAGAAGTGCTTGCGGATTCTGCTTATGATAATGTTGTAATCAGAAAATACTTGAGATCAAGAGCGATCAAAAGTAACATTCCTATCAATATCAGGATTCGGAAAAATAGAAAAAAAGGAAGGCCCACAAGGTTCGAGTATGAGTCATACCATAAAAGAGGAACAATAGAACGATTCTTTGCATGGTTGAAGATGGCTTTCAGAAAAATAGCAAGTAGATATGAAAGACTTAACGTGGTTTTCAAGGGGCTAATAGAAATTGCATGTTTTATGTTATGCTGGGAAAAGGTATAAGGGACGTTTTGAAATAGGCTCATATATAATTTATGACCAAACTTTAATTATATATCTTCTTTATATAATATATTTTATACAAGGTTGGCACATATACTTGTAGTACTTTCTTAACCAGAACCTTATTCTTTTGCAAACAGGTTCTGTAAACACTCCAAGAATCTGGTTACATGAATGCTGAAGTCCCTGAACCAAATAACCATTCAAAATATATCCCTGTGATTTTGACCATTATTGTGGTTCTTGTAGCAGGCTATCTTCTCTTAGGGGACTATATGCAAAAACAAAGTATATTGCATGATGTCGATTCTTCCTGGGGGAATGCATCAACATTGCGGAAAGAAGGTAATTATGATCAGTCATTACAGATCTACAAGTCCGTATTCGGAATGATCTCGTCAAATGAGTTTCCTCTTGAATGTGGGATGAATCATTATTATCGTGGTGCTACATATGAAGAAATGGCTTCAGTATATACTGCCAATGCTTCAAGTAACCTGAAGAACAGTATATATGCCTATGATTCTTCCCTAAAATACATCACAAAAGATGAGTATCCGGCTGAATTTGCCAGGGTACAGTACAGTCTGGGTGGTGCTTACCTGAAACTATATGTCTTTCAGGATACCGAAGAAAACATCAATAATTCCATTATCCATTACAATGAAGCGCTCACTTACTATTCCATAGCTGTGGATCCCGTGTACTTTGCATCTATAAACAACAAGCTTGGCAATTCTTGGCGTAAGATTGGCAACACAGGAAAGGATACCGAAAACTTTCAAACTGCTCTTAGCGCGTATAATGAATCTTTAAGAGTTTTCAGGAAAGATACTTATCCTTTAGAGTATGCAGGGGTTCAGAACAACCTTGGAAATCTCTACATTGAAATGTCAGAATTCAGCGATAAAAAGAGCAATATAAATAGTGCCATGATTGCTTTTAGCAATGCTCTTGAGGTCTATTCTATCGAAAGCCGTCCCATAGAATATGCTACTGTTCAGAACAACCTTGGGAGTGCATATTTGGCCATGTCAGAAATAGAGAATAAAGAAAGTAATGTTGAAATGGCTGTTGATGCCTATCATGAGGCATTGAAGATATTTACTGTCGGTCTTTTTCCCAGTGAGCATGAAGGGGTCATTCACAATATTGCACGGGCTTATAAAAGTCTTTAAGTAAACAATGTTCAACAAATAAATCTTTTTAGGTAACTATTCAGCCTGATAAAAACGCTATCAATAACAATCTTGACAAAAAGTTGAAACGTAAATTTCATTAGAATCATTTATTTTGATTGTTGCTATTGATTGCTTTTTTGATTGTTAGATTGTTAGTGAGCAGACATCTCTATTTCGATGAAATCAGTACCAATAGGCAAATCGTGCCAGGCTGAATAGTTACCTTTTTAGTAACTATTCAGCCTGATAAAAACGCTATCAATAACAATCTTGACAAAAAGTTGAAACGTAAATTTCATTAGGATCATTTATTTTGATTGTTGCTATTGATTGCTTTTTTGATTGTTAGATTGTTAGTGAGCAGACATCTCTATTTCGATGAAATCAGTACCAATAGGCAAATCGTGCCAGGCTGAATAGTTACTCTTTTTAAAAGGCAAAAAAGTATCTATACGATACTTTTATCTCTCCTGTAGTGTCTCAACTTCTTCCACAAGCCTCTTTCCTGCAGCTATCTCATCTATACTGTGGATAACCGCTCCGAGATTCTCTATGGATTGTTTCACTTCTTCATAATCCAGGTTTTCACCTTCAACGGTAATTTTGACCGTTTCTGTTTGTTGGTCTACTTCGTAAAGACTGAGGTTCACGCCATGTACTCCTGGAAGTACACTTAGTGTCGTAGACAATTCAACAATTGATGGATGGTGGGGTTTAAGCACATCCAGAACCAATCTTCTAATTCCTGTCAATTTTTAATCCTTCCTTATCAGAAAGTCATAGTTCTATGAATATTTAAACTTTTAAGCATTGCATGTAAAACACTATATTATTTTTGTCTTTCTATGAATGACTTTATCTATTTTCAGAACATAGAACAATTCATTCTCATAATTAATGAGGTATTTTTATGATAGATATGCATACTCATACTATTTTCAGTGATGGTGAGCTCATTCCCAGTGAACTTGTGAGGCGGGCTGTGGTTCACGGATACAGAGCTATAGGTATTACTGACCACGCAGATTTCACAAATGTTGAACATGTTCTGAAAAATGTAAGTAAGGCCAAGTACCTTGAAGATGAGCTTGATATTCAGGTTAAAGTAGGTGTGGAGATAACCCATGTCCCTCCTCGAAAAATAGCTCCTCTTGCAAGGATGGCAAAAGAACTGGGCGCTGATATCGTGGTAGTTCATGGTGAAACCATAAATGAACCTGTTATGCCAGGCACCAATGCTGCTTCAGTCGAACTTGCAGATGTCGATATACTTGCACATCCTGGTTTTATCACTATTGAAGAAGCTGAAATTGCTCTTGATAATGACGTGTGTCTTGAGATAACTGCCCGTAACGGGCACAACAGGACGAACGGCCATGTTGCAAGGATTGGTATGGAAGCAGGCGCCACTCTTGTAGTTGATACGGATGCTCACAGTCCCGGTAATCTCATTACAAAAGAGTTTGCCTTAAAAGTTGCCATGGGCGCAGGTTTGACTGAAAAGCAGGCACAGGCTGTACTTGATAATTCTCTTCGTTTTCTGGAGTGAAATATCCTCCTGTTTTCTTTAAAATGTCGTTCAATGTAATAGACATAACTACTGGTATATCTGTAGATACTCCAGTATACGATGGAGATCCAGAACCACTTATTGAAAGAGTCTCATCAATAGAAAATGATGGTTTTGTGGTATCCAGAATGAGCATTGGGACACATACCGGAACTCATGTTGATGCTCCTTCTCATATATTTGTTAATGGGAAGAGTGTTGATGAACTTACACCTGGATCATTTATGGGGAAAGCTGTTCTGCTTGACCTATCTTCTGGTGATGGCTGCATTACAGAGGATGAACTGGAAAAGTGTTTTGTACAATATATAAATGAAGAGGATTTGTCTGTTCTTTTGATAAAAACAGAAAAGCATTCTAATTATTGTAAATCTCCCGATTCGGGACGTATGCTTGCGGCAACTGCAGGTAACTGGATAATGGATAATGGATTTACCGTAGTTGGTGTGGATACTCTTTCTGTTGATTCAGAATTTACCCTGCCAAACCATAATCTTTTTTTGCGCAATGGATTGAGTATTGTTGAGTATTTGCACTTAAGTGAAGTAAGAGCTGGCATTTATTTTTTCATCTGCCTTCCATTGAAACTAATTGGGTGTGATGGCGCGCCAGCACGTGCAATTCTGATGGACAAGGCATGTTTTATATAATTATTTGCATAGTAAAATGTTAAAGTGTTCATAGATTACTTTAAATACGATACCTTTTATATTCCGATATATAGTTACGTATTTGGATATAAATATCTCAATATTTATATTAACGATACAATAGTATTAAATAACAGGATTAATATAGTATGTCTAGCAATACAATTCTGTTACACGATTGCTAAAACGTTTCATGAGGGAATCGCACGAAAGCAAATCAGAAGCATTCAATGCACAGGGATGACCGTGCACAAGTAGGTATAGGTACTCTTATCATCTTTATATCAATGGTACTTGTAGCTGCAGTAGCATCAGCTCTTTTAATAAAGACTTCTGGTGTGTTACAGCAGAAAGCATCACAGACCGGACAGGAAACGACACGTGAGGTTGCTTCTAACCTGAGAATTGACCGTGTTGAAGGTGAACGTGCCACATATTCTACGGTTACGGTAACAGATGGTGTGGTTTCTGATACCAATTTAACGGTTTATGAAGGCCAAATGGTTGAATGGATCTCTTCTTCAGGAGCTTTTGATATATCGGTGGATGGAGAAAATGATTCTGTTGCCGATGGCTCGTACTTCGAATATCGTTTTTCAGAGGACACGACTTATAATTTCACTATAGATGATGGCTCAACCACCACCACCGGTACAGTAGTTGCAAATGATACACTTGAATATGGTGAGATTGTAAAGTTACATATTTCTGTATCACTTGGACCGGGCAGTGAAGATGTTGACCTGTCACAACTGATTATCTATCTCTCAGATGGGTCACATGTTGCCAATGTAAGATATGATACTTCAGATTCCAGTGATGAAGTGCATAATCCTACATCTGAATATTTCGCAGTAAGTTCCATCCGCTCCCGTGACGAAACCGTGTTCAAAGCTACACAACCTGTATTGAGGACCGGGGATATCATGAAAGTAGTAGTCGATATCCGAAAAGTTTTCCAGGCAGATGATGATGACTATGAAGGACTTCCTCCAAGAACGGAAGTATCTTTCCAGGTGAGGCCGGAAGCCGGATCCCTTGTAGTATTCGACTTTACAACACCAGGTGCTTATTTCGATAACAAGTATATACTGCTGAGATATTGAAGGTCAGCTCAAAAATGAGAAAGTGTATATTTCTTATCTGCAAGTACAAGTTCAAAATTGAAGTATCCTGATATGGGACCTTCAATTATAACTCTCATATTTTCACTTATATCCTGGCTATCATCAAGAACCCACTTTCGGGTATTATCCAGCTTTCCTTTTCTGAAATAGATTACATTACCATCAATATCATATCTGTCCTTGACACCGTTTTTGTACTGGCAGATAATTGTATTGTTTTCCTGAATCCAGTGAGTATCATTAAGATTGTGATTCATATCCGGGTCCGGGTCCACTCCAAATGCCAGATAATCTACATCAGGCATTGACAATTTGATAGTGCACGTGGATCCCTGTGGGCTATTATGTTCCTGAAGGGTCCTTGCATATCCGTTTTGTATAGACAAGAGCTCAAAAGTGCAGCGTCATTGATCTGCTTGCTGTCCTTTGCCCCTGAATAGATTGGAGACAGGCTATTCCATGAAAAAGCTACAAGGAATATGACAGCACATGTCACTGCAAGATAAAACACCATTTTAAGAGGAATTGTGTCAACACCACGTGTATCCCTGAAAAAAGTAGTTATTTTAACCCCCACCACTTTTTATGTCCCCTTCAATTTCATTCAAGCCATTCTAAGAACTTATCAAGTGCTTTTCTGCGATGTGAAACAGTATTCTTGAACTCATCCCCAAGTTCTCCAAAGGTCTTTCCATTGTAATCGAATATAGGGTCATATCCGAACCCGCCGGTTCCAAGCTCTTCAAAAGCGATATTTCCTTCCACTATTCCGGTAAACGTGAGCGGTTCACCATCAGGTTCACAATATCCTATGACTGACTTGAACATTGCTGCCCTTTCAGTTTCATCTTCCATTATCTTAAGGACTCTCTGGTTTCCAAGGTTCTTTTCAACAAATGCGGAGTAAGGTCCAGGGAAACCGTTGAGTACATTGATGAAGAGTCCGGAATCATCAACCATAACAGGTATTCCTAATTTATCTGCTGCCCATTTTGCACCGTATGCAGCAATAGGCTCCAGATCATCTTCCTGAAGCTCAGGATAGCCATCTGTATTCTGTATGACTTCAAATCCCCTTGCTGCAAGTATGTCCTTTACTTCCCTGAACTTACCCTTATTACCCGTGACAAATATTATTTTACGCATATCTTCCTCTTTTTTCAATCTCTTTTACTCTTTCAAGAACTTCATCTGCCTGTCTGAAATCCTTCCTGTAACCTCTGCAGAATGCATCAATAAGTTTCTCATGGTTATGGTGTGTGCTCTCAAATGTCTGGAACAGGACATGTACATCAACACCACGTGCCTCGATGCTACTGTCATTAAATGAGAGTCCGAAATCTATCATATATATCCTGTCGCTGAAACATATCAGGTTGGATGTTGTGAGGTCTCCGTGGATAATGCCTGCCATATGTAGTTCAGCCACAAGGATTCCTGTTTGCTCACTGAGATTCTCATCGATCACATGTTTCATTGCAGTTCCATCGAGGTACTGCATTTTTATGGTGGAATTATCGATGTCATAGATGATGGGTGTTGGCACTCCAGCTCTTCTGGCTTCGGATAACAATCTGGCTTCGGCTTTTGTTCTCTCTCTTCTTATCTTTTCATCAAGCTCTTTCAGACGGTATCTTTTTGGTACTCTCTCTTTGATGAGCACTCCATCTTCCAGTTTTACGGTTGCTTCGGCACCACTTGTTAGATACATGTTTATCTCCTGCCTGCAATGTCTTTCGGAAGCCATGTGACATCCACACTATCAGGCCGGAAATTAGGATTCACATGTGAATTCTCAATGTCAATGACATTCCCTGAATCATACATCAAAAGTCCAAGATATGCTATCATAGCACCATTATCTCCCATGAACCTTTTTTCCGGTACATAGAAAGAAGCTCCTCTTTCTGTGCACATTACATCCAGCATTTCCCGCAGTCTCATATTGGCTCCGACTCCACCTGCCAGAAGGACTTCATTCTTTTCGGTGTGTGCAAGGGCTCTTTCCGTGACTTCAACAACCATTGCAAAGGCAGTTTCCTGAAAAGAGTAACATACATCTTCCATGGAATTAGCTTTAAGGGCATCTGTTGCAGCCGTGGACAGTCCTGAAAAAGAGAGATCCATTCCCTTTACAACATACGGGAGCGGAATATATTTTGAAGCATCCTTTGCAAACTGTTCTATCTGTGGTCCTCCGGGATGTCCAAGGCCGGCACTTCTTGCGAACTTGTCAAAGGCATTTCCCAGACCGATGTCCAGTGTTTCTCCAAAGACCCTGTATCTTCCCATCCTGTAAGCCAGTACCTGTGAGTTGGCACCACTAACATAAAGGGTGACAGGATCTGTTGCAGGAGTTTTCCACCGACCGACTTCCACATGGGCAAGACAGTGATTTACACCCACAAGCGGTACATCAAGACTTATTGCAAGCATCCTGGCGGCAGTTGCCACGGTGCGCAGACATGCGCCAAGTCCAGGTCCCTGGGAAAAAGAGATAGCATCTATTTGTGAAGCATCCCCACCTTTTTTCTTTGCTTCCTCCAGAACTCCCTTTACCACATAAGAAGCATACTTTGCATGATGCTGAGCAGCCTCCCTGGGATGTATTCCTCCAGTGGGGGGCCGGTACATGTCAGACACTTCTGCAATGACATCTTTCTCATTAACTATTGCAGCACTGAGGTTCCACGCGGTACCCTCGATACCAAGCACTGTTCCTTTCAACTTGATTTCTCCAGCGCTAAATGGTATGCAGTTGAATATTAATTTTGCTGTTTCCTGACAAATACACAGACAATTGTTAGTATCAATATTGTTACAAGACCTGATATAGCAGGTATGTCTCTACTACTGCCGTTTTCATTTTCTTCTGCCGGGGATGTGGTGGTATCTGTGCTCTCTTCTGTTAATATGTCAGTGATTGCAGCTTCTTCTGCATTGTTTTTCGGTGGTTCTTCTGCAGTAATTGCAAAAGGTGAGAATCCCTGAGTGCTTGCTTCAAAGTAAAGATAGTTATCACCAGGGTCATTTTGTTTTGTATCCAGCATTTCCCAGGCATTTCCATTGTATCTGTTTAGTGCTATGGTGGCTGGATCAATGCCATTGTTCTCTATCCATTCTTTACTGACCCTGAACCCTATGACCGGGTTGTTGATATTGTTCTCTGTGGCATAACCCGTCTTACCCACCCAGATATTCATATTTTTGTATACTAACCCGGAGACCGGCTTATCTGCAAATGTGGATGTGCTCTTCAATATCTCAATGGTAGTACTTATTTTTCCAGCATTTTTCAGTGATTGATAGCGGATATAGTCAATATCGTTCTTATCATCATCAAAATCAAAGTCTACGATGTCATCCATTCCGGCATACACTGAAAGCACATCTTTGAATACGATGTTCTCAACATCTTCGCCTGTGGAGCCACCACCCCCGCCTCCTCCACCTCCGCTGGAGGAAGCTGATGTGGCAGTAACCGGTGTGGATGTTATTACGGTAGTATTGGACCAGTTTCCAGAGTTACCTACAAAGTCGAATGGTTTAAGACTATAATTGTAGCTTGTGCCGGAAGACAGACCTGTGTCCGTCATCGGTGAAGTTGAATGGTTTGCAAGGAAAGTCTCATCTTTCCATATTTCCATGTAGTCTGTGTCAGTTGATGCTTCCCATGTGAGAGTTATGGATGTGGTGCTATCGGAACTAGCAAGATTGCTGATGATAGGTGCGGTATTATCCTCAATTGGTGTATATATGCTCAGGTGAGTAATATTTGCGGTAACTGTGTGTGCAGAGGTGTTTACCGTACTTCTGAATGGGGTCCAAATCTCCCCCTCATTGTCATACCATGCGACCACAAGTTTATCAGTATCATTTACAAGACTCTGATTATATCCAAGTGTAAGGGAAACGTTTCTTCCGAATTGATGTGAATAGTTTGCATCTGATTCATTCAGTACCCTGATGTCAATTGCCGGACCTGTAAGAATCGATCCGTTTTCAGGTTCTTCTCCCGTTACAACTGCAGCAGACACATTTCCAGGATTGGCAGATGTACCGGTAACATTGAAGTTAATTGTTGGGTGACTGATATTGCTTCCCATGCCGGGAACTGCAAGTGTAGCTTCATCATTACCTTCTGTGTTGAATGTCTCTCCAAGACTGAGATATATGGTTTTGTTGGAACTAAAGTAGTCATCCACTGAATTATTGAAGATGGAAGTGATGTTGACGGTGTTTGTTCCGTTAGAAAGCGGAATGTTACTTAGATTGAACAGTTCGTTTGAAACCGGATATGACCAGTTTGTAAGTGCTTCGTTCACGTAGACCGAAACATTTGTTGCTATGCCGCCAGTTCCGTTCATTGTAAAACTGTTCTCCGGGAGATAATATATCGCTCCGGACACAGGTGTATCGATTGTCGGCTGGCTTGTAAATACAGTAAAATTCACAGTAGTCGAATTAGTGTATCCTGTGATATCTTCAGCAAAGACCGTTAGATTATGATTGCTTTCACTTAGGTTCAGGGTTGCATTGAATGAGAATCCGGTTTCATTTGTGGAATTAGTTCCATTATCAGTATTGTACCAGAAGTCACATAATTTGTTGTTGGTGATATTGATATCAAATTCATCATTCTGTATTACGGTGTTTTCCTCAAGACCCTGTATATTTATTACATTATCTTCAACGCTGGCGTAAAATCTCCATCCATAACTTATTTCTTCACTTAGATTTGTCAATGCACTGACAGATACATTGTGATAACCTTCTGAATATGGCTGTACCGTCAGATTCTCTATTTTGTATCCACCAGTGATGTTAGCAAGGGAGTGGATTACATCCGAACCGTCAATTATCATGTTTATAGTGCTGGAATTAATTCCATCTGCATGTGTAAGGTTCATATAGACAGCAGTTGTGCTGTTAGTTGTGTATGAGTTATGTTCAGGATACATATCGGTGCCATCATGACCATAAGAAACCACAAGTGAGAAATTCTGTGGCCCTTGTGGGACGTTTGTACCATTTATCATGATGGTATATGTGCCGATAACTGGTTCCAGTAATTCAACATCTTCTACATTGTTCACTGTGTCAGGAGCTCCATTTCCATAATATGTGCCATCAGGGCCAACAACTACCAGATCAAGGTTGTTCACAAGTTGTGGGACTACAGCAGCATCTCCGGGATAATCTGTCCAGACGAGCGTAACTCTGAGAGGTTCAGATGTACAGAGAAGATCATAGCTCACATTCCATGATTCATTGAAGTTCAAAGGAGTTGGATTATCAAAATATTTAATCGTTTTTGGATATTGAGGATAGATTGAATTCTCAATATCAACACGTCCCCATCCCTGGGAATAATCAGGTCTGCCCGCTATCTCCTGATAATCTCCTGTTCCATATTGCCCGGGAGTCATGTTATATGCACCGTTAATCAATGTTGCCTTTAGCAATGCAGCGCTTGGGCTGCTTAGATTTTCAACTCTGGTATAGTACTCCCTGACAATAGCAGCAGATCCTGCAACAACAGGAGTGGCCATGCTTGTACCACCCATATATAGATAATTTTCATCAATAATTCCCCATCCTGATGTGTTTGCCATACTTGAGTTCGTGGAAGCAATGAATGTTCCCGGTGCAACAACATCTGGTTTGATCCTGCCGTCATCAGTTGGTCCACGACTACTGAATGCAGCCAGACCTCCACTATTGGTAGCCATGAAATCATCTCTGATAGGGTTTAATGGATAACGATCCCATACTGTCCAACTCAGGTAAGGTGCTATTCCGAAAGTATTTCCTCTTTCACTTTCTGATGCACCAACTGCAAGACAGTTCTTTGCAGATGCAGGTGATCCAATTGAATCTTCGTCTATAACTCCATCTTCATTTGAATCAACTCCTGAATTGCCAGATGCAAAAAGTATCAGCATATCAGGGTGATCCCAGACAAATTGGTCTACATCTTGTGAATAATCCGTGTATTCTCCATTAACATTACTGCCCCAACTATTAGTGTGTATTCTTGCCCCGAGAGTGTATGCCTCTTGGAATAGATCGTTTAGGTCATTCGGGGGGAACAAATAATCACTACTATTTCCAATAGCTTGGAATACTAATTTTGCTTCAGGTGCCATCCCACTGTAATTTCCTTCGGAAAGTGAACCATTGCCTAATACAGAACCGGCAACATGAGTTCCATGACCTGCCTGATCGGCGGCACTTCCATCATTTGACGTATCTATGATACTCAGTATTCTTCCTCTTAGGTCTGCATGCATAGAGCTGTTATTTACTCCTGTATCAAGTCCTGTGTCTGAAATTGCCACTATCTGTTCACTACCGTTCAGTCCGTAGGTCTCATGAACAGTATCTACATTAATAATATCTGCAGCAACATCATTGTATATATTCGGCTGAACATATTTCACTATCCAGCTGACACCATTGATTGCTGCTATATCTGGCAACCTGTCTGCTGAAACCTGTATCCTTAGTTTTGTTCCTGAACATGAAAGGATTTTTCCACCAATTGATTCGATGGAACTTTTTATCCTTTCATTATCTTTTGTGGAGAAAAGGAGTACATGATATGTATTCTCGGTATCAACTTTAGTACTTGCTGTCTGAATACTGCTGGTGTATGTTAATTTAGGTTCATACTTATATGATGGTTTGTAATCACCAATCCATTTTACGAAATCCAGTGTGTACACCTGAGCTTTTACATCTTTACTCATACTGAAAACAAATGCATTGTTTGGAATGTAATTGTGGATGGTGGCTCCTCTTGATTTTATGTTCTGTTTCCATATCTCCTGAACAGGCCCTGTGAATTGCACAATGTAATAATTTTCTATACTGTCTATGGATTGAACTGAAGAGCTCATAAGTTCCGGTTCATCAATTTGTCTTTCAGGTCCGGTAATTGTGTCCGTATTTACATTCCCGGCCTTCAAAAGAAGGAGATTATTATTGTCTACATCTCCATTGCCTGCGCTTACAGAGGTAATTGAGGCAATGGCTAAAATTATGAGTGTAAATAGTATCAGGATCTTGTTTTTAGTGCGCATGAGCAACATTCTCAGATTAGATTCAAAGCACCCATATATTACCCTAAATATATTTATATGTGCTGTTTAATAAAAAATGAAATGTTGCTGCTGTTCTTAGATATGGTTCGTTGAACCAATAATAGAAAAGGTTACTGCTTCCTCATAAGAAAACAGACAAATGATATTATCAGACAAGATACCAAAGTGGAAAGAGCATAAAGTGTGTTTTCTGGTTGGTTTTCATTTGGTTTTGAAACATTGGAGTCATATGTGCTGTTATCTTCTGTTGAATACAGTGCATCAGTTTCATCACGCAGGCTTTTCTCACTGGCCAATGCCTCACCGGTGATTGCAAACGGTGAAAAGCCCGGAACGCTTGCTTCGAAGTAGAGGTAGTTATCATCTGAACTTGTCTGCGTGGTTGAAAGTCGACTCCAAACGCCATTGTATCTGTTAATCACAATGGAATCCTGGCCAATATTGTAGTTCTCTATCCACTTTCTGTCTACTCTAAATCCTATTACCGGATCATCGATATTGCTGTCGATGGCATATCCTGTTTTTCCAACCCATATGTTTATGTTTTTGTATATCGTCCCGGATGGCAGGGAGTCAGCAAATGTTGACTTATCTCTGAGTATCTCGACTGTCACAGATATGGTTCCTGCATTTTTCAGTGATTTGTAACCAATATACTGGATATCGTTGTCCTCATTGCGGAATTCGAATTTAACATTATCTTTTCCAACAAATAGGGAACTTACATCCTTAAGTTCAATGTTCTCAAATTCCTCTCCTGTGGTTCCACCTCCGCCTCCGCCTCCTCCGCCTCCGCTAGTTGTGGATATTGAGGCTGTAGCTACTGATACTTCAGTTACTGTTATTGGAACCGTAAGGTTATCATGGTCTATTCCGTCTGTTACTGTGAAGTTCACAGAGTAGGTCCCTGTTTGATTGTCTATTGGTGTCCAGTTGAACAAGAGAGACGAGTCGTTGAATGTCGCACCATCTGGTAAAGTACCAACGTTCGAAAAATCAAGATGTTCGTTATCGGCATCTGTTGCATTGATGGTGAACTGAAGGTTTTCGTTTATTTCTATGGTTTTAGAGGACACTAATTCAAATGATGGTGGAGAATTTACATTTACTACCGTTATAGTGATTTTTTCTGAGTCATTTAGACTTTTTGCGGTTACAATAAACTCTATATTGTAGCTACCAGAATCATTGTGCCCTGGAGTCCATCTAAATTCTCCTGTACTTGAATCAAAAGTAGCTTCAGAAGGCAGGTCTACTGCAGAATAAGTTCTTTTGTCATCATCAGGGTCAGTAGCTGAAATGGAAAAAATAAGAAGCTCATTCTCATCAGTTACCTTGTTACCTATTGGATCAAGTTCGGGAGCTCTATCAATATTATCTACTGTTATGGTTATCGTCTCTGAGTCAGTAAGACTGTTTGCAGTTGCAATGAAATTGATATCGTAACTACCTGAATCATCATATCCCGGAGTCCATCTAAACTCTTTCGTAATGGAGTCGAAGGTGGCTCCGGCAGGCAATGTATTAGTTGAGTAGATTATTGTGTCATCATCGAGATCAATTGCAGAGGTGGTAAAACTCAAAAGTTCATTTTCATCAACTACTCTGTTACCTATTGGTTCAAAGTTTGGAGCTCTATCAATATTATTTACTGTTATGGTTATTGTCTCTAAGTCAGTCAGACTATTTGCAGTTGCAATGAAATTGACATTATAACTACCTGAATCATTGTACCCAGGAGTCCATCTAAATTCTCCCGTGCTGGGATCAAGGTTAGCTCCATCAGGCAAATTAGTAGCAGAGTAAGTTACAGTTTCATCATCAGGGTCAGTTGCTGATATTGTGAAACTTAACAGCTCATTTTCATCAACGGCCTTGTTTCCTATTGTAGCAAGCTCTGGTGCTCTATCGACATTTCCTACGGAGATAGTTATAGTCTCGGTATCATCAAGGCCATTAGCTTCAGCAATAAACTCTACATCATAGTTTCCAGATTCACCGTATGCAGGTGTCCAGGTAAATTCTCCTGTACTGGGATCAAGATTAGCTCCACCAGGCAAATTAGTAGTAGAGTAAGTTACAGTTTCACCATCAGGGTCAGTTGCCGAGATTGTGAAACTTAACAGCTCATTCTCATCAACAGCCTTGTTACTTATTGTAGCAAGTTCTGGTGCTCTATCGACATTTTCCACTGTTATGACGATAGTTTCAGAGTCACTGAGGCTATTTGATTCCGCAATAAACTGTACATAGTAACTACCTTCATCATTATAATCAGGAATCCATCTAAATTCTCCTGTGCTGGGATCAAGGTTAGCTCCATCAGGTAAAGTAGTAGCAGAGTAAGTTATAGTTTCATCATCAGGGTCAGTTGCCGAGATTGTGAAACTTAACAGCTCATTCTCATCAACAGCCTTGTTACTTATTGTAGCGAGCTCTGGTGCTCTATCGACATTTTCCACTGTTATGACGATAGTTTCAGAGTCACTTAGGCTATTGGATTCTGCAATAAACTCTACATCGTAACTATTTTCATCGTTATAATCAGGTGTCCATCTAAATTCTCCTGTACTGGGATTAAGGTTAGCTCCATCAGGCAAATTAATAGCATTGTAAGTTACAGTTTCATCATCAGGATCTGTTGCTGATATCGCAAAACTAAGTAATTCGTTTTCATTAACTGCCTTGTTACCGATTGCAGCAAGTTCTGGTTCTCTATCGACATTTTCCACTGTTATGACGATAGTTTCAGAGTCACTGAGGCTATTGGATTCTGCAATAAACTCTACATCGTAACTATTTTCATCGTTATAATCAGGTGTCCATCTAAATTCTCCTGTACTGGGATCAAGGTTAGCTCCATCAGGCAAATTAGTAGCAGAGTAAGTTACAGTTTCATCATCAGGGTCAGTTGCTGATATTGTGAAACTTAACAGCTCATTTTCATCAACGGCCTTGTTACCTATTGTAGCAAGCTCTGGTGCTCTATCGACATTTTCCACTGTTATGACGATAGTTTCAGAATCATTAAGACTGTTTGCTGTCGCAATGAATTCTACATTATAAGTGCCTTTATGATCATATCCTGGAATCCAGCTAAAGACTCCTGTGCTTGGGTCAAGGTTCGCTCCATTAGGTAAATTAGTAGCAAAGTAAGCTACAGTTTCACCATCAGGATCAGTTGCCAAGATGGTGAAATTTAACAGCTCATTTTCATCAACTGTCTTGTTATCGATTGCGGTGAGTTCTGGTGCTCTGTCTTTATTTTCGACCGTTATGGTGATTGTCTCATTATCAATTTCAATTCCATCGGTTACATTGAATTCTACATAGTACACTCCTGAATCATTATAGTCTGGAGTCCAGGTGAATATGTTATCATTAAGGCTGCCAAAACTTGCATTGGTAGCAAAGGTAAGATTATCATCATCTTCATCAATAGCAGATATATCTATATGAAGAATTTCAGATTCAATGATTACCTTATCGCCAATGTACTCCAAAACGGGAGCATGATTAGAAACTTGTGCAGCTTCAACATTAAATTTCCATCCGTAAGAAAATTGTTGTCCGCTATCTGTCATGGCCGTAACAGATACATTATATTCTCCTTCCTGGTAAGGAACAGGTGTATTGTACCAGATATTGTATCCATCAGGTATACTGCCATAATTGAATACTACCGGGATATCGTTGATTGACATATTTATGGAACTCTGGTCTACTCCTGCCGGATGTACAACATCTGTTGACACTACAGTTGTGCTATTTTCTGTATAGGAGTTCTGTGCCGGAAACTTGTTATTATCGCAGGTAAATGCTAATACCAGTGCAAAGGGCTGTTGCGGCAGGTCTAAAGGCTGAATGATACTATAACCCACTACTGTGATAGTGTAATCTCCCTCTGCTGTATTACTGAGTTCAATTCCTTCAACATTGTTTACGTGATCTGGTCCATTGTTACCATAATATGTGCCCGATGGGCCTGAAATTATCATATCAAGATCATTGACAAGTTCTTTTGATGAAAAGATGGTTCCCGGATAATCGGTCCATGCAAGGGTTGCTCTCATTGGTTGGCCACTCTTCACATATTCATATATATGACTCCATGAATCCGAAGTAGACAGCGAAATATCATCAAAATATGCTATCACTTCAGGATATGGCACAAGTATTGAGTTCTCGACATCAAGACGTCCCCATCCTTGTGAGTAGTCAGGTCTGCTGTCTATCTCCTGTGTGTCCTCGTCATCATACTGTCCCGGTGCCATATCATATGCACCATTGAGTAGGGTTGCTTTCATCAACGCAGCACTTGGATTAGCCATATTTTCTATTTCAGTGTAGTATTCCCGGACAAGCGCTGCGGAACCGGCAACAATTGGCGTGGACATGCTTGATCCGCCTAAATATGCATAATTGGTATTTTCAGTAACAATACCCCAATCATACCAGCTTGCCTGACTCGATTTTGTGGAGGCGATGAAAGTACCTGGGGCAACAATGTCGGGTTTAATCCTTCCATCATCAGTTGGCCCTCTGCTGCTAAAAGCAGCAATTCCTTCTGGATTGTTTGCAGTGTAATCATCTTTGATGGGGTTTATCAAGAATCGCCCACCTGACCAATCGATATCTCCCCATTTTTTGTAAGCGGTTCCAAAATTATCACCTCTATCATTTTCAGATGCACCGACTGCTATACAGTTCTTTGCGGTTGCAGGTGTGTTAAGTGAATCTGAATCGACCACGCTGTCATAATCCAAGTCACTCCCTTCATTACCAGCGGAGAACAATATCAGCATGTCAGGATGACTCCATGAGAACTGGTCAACAGAATATGAATAGGAATTATATGCTCCATTGGAATCCGCTCCCCAACTATTGGTGTGTATCCTTGCGCCTGCATCGTATGCATTCTGAAAAAGAATACTGATGTTTGAAGTTGGTATTCCTCCAAGTTCCCAGTCGTCCGTTCCTACAGCCTGAAATATAAGTGATGCTTCGGGTGCCATTCCTGCATACTGACCATCTGACATTTCTCCATTACCAAGGACGGAGCCAGTAACATGAGTTCCATGGCCTGTTATATCCTGTGCACCGTCTCCGGAAAAGTCCGTAATAGATAGTATCCTGCCTCTTATATCGGCATGCATTGAGTTGTCATTTACTCCTGTGTCAAGTCCTGTATCGCAGACCGCAATAATTTGATCGCTTCCGTTCAGCTTCAATGTATTATGGATTGCATTTACTTTGACAATACTTGCTGCAACATCGTTTGATACAGATGTTTCCTCATATTTATCTATCCAGCAGATTCCACTAATGGAAGCCAGGTCTTCAAGATTGTCAGATGGAATTTGTATTCTTAATATGCGGTCCGACGCATCAACAACTATTCCACCTAAGGTTTCTACATTTGATTCAATATCATAACTTTCAATGGGGTCAAATATGAATAGTATCATCTCAGAAGCATTTACATCATCTGCAAGCAAATTTGTATCCTGAATGATCAGGTTTTCATCTGTGTATTTATACTCCGGCAGAAACTCCCCTGTCCAACGCACAAAATCAAGCGATTCCACAAGAATCTTCTCTGTTCCATTCATCCTGAGCACAAAAGCGTTGTTTGGGATATAATCAAAGAATTCGGCTCCGACATTCTGCACTTCATCTTTCCATTGTTGACTGACAGGTCCTTCAAACTGCACGATATAATATGTTTCGGAACTATCCTCCAATTCAAATGTTGAAGATACTTTGGCCTGATCCTGTTCGGATACATTTTTTTCCGGTGGGCGGTCTGTATCTATATTACCTGATTTCAAAAAGATTAGATTTTCGTCACTGGCCGAAACGACCAGAGCAGAAAGCAGGATAATGATAATGGATATGAATATCGTTGTTGTTCGATTCATGGGCCGTGTTCCTGTTTTTGTGCTGATATGTAGGATTAGAAATATCTAAGTAGTAAATATATTCAGGCAAACTTGTATATAAAACGCAATGAGTATCTTAAAAATAGTATCTTTTGTATGTGTATATTAATGTGGGTTGACACTATGCAATAGTTGAGCAAAAAAAAGAAAAGACGCTTTTATACTGAAAAGCGTCAAAAATACTTTAGAACTTCCTCTTTCTCCAGAATCCTACATACATAGCTCCTACTCCGGCAAGTACCAGCACAGAAGCTGCCAGCTCAGAACCGGTTACTGAGAAACCGCTTGAGCTTTCGGTATTTGCGACACTTTGCTTTGTCATTTCATAACCTTCTACGTAATCATCCGGTGTAGACCGTTGTACATCCTGTACAGGTGTATCAGCATCCATACCTGCTCCGGAATCAGTCGCAGTTGTCTGGTTGGTTGACCCTGATTCAGAGCTGGATTCAACGATCTTCAGCTCCGTTCCGGCTGAACTGCTACTTCGGCTACTAACCGTTTCTTCCTGCTCAGATTGTGGTGTCTGGACCACTTCTCTCAGGGTTGCATCGTACATTTTTTTCTTATATGCATCCTGCATTTTCTTGCTAACTCCTGATGGATCCATATTTTCTTGTATAAATTTATCAAGCAATGGATTTCCACAGGTATGATGGCAGCAGGTAACATCATTTTCGACAACTGATCTAACATATTCTTTCACAAGATTGTGGGTCACTCCATCAGATGGATTCCAATAATCCGTGCGAGCGGATTCCAGTAATGTAGCTTTCATTGACTGGGATGCATATGGATTTGTAGTTTCAAGGTAATCGCTTACACCAAGGCCATATTTGTCCTCGACGTAGACATCATACATCTCATTCCACATATCATCAGTAACAAGAGATGGGTCTGTTACATCAAACACATGCAGGACTTCAAAGACTGAATCCATATATCTTGTACCGTCAAAACCGTTACCCATCATTCCTTCTATCCAGTTTGGATTCAGGTAACGTGAGCGTAAGTCCTTGTTAAGGAACTCACTCAGGGTTTCAATGTCTGCAGAGCTGCTGAGGTCATTGATATACATGTCAGGTGCAGAACCGCTGATTCTTTCAACTGACATGCTCAAACCACCGAAATAGGCAGCTACCATATTGTGGTCAAGCACACCGTAAAGATTTGATGTTCTGCTAAACACTGCAGTATCAACGTCTGCAAGGTTCTTCTCCAGTACACTTGAGTAATGCTCACCCCATATTTCTTGACCATAGATATATCCCATCCTGTCAATGTAGAGGTCGGCGATCTCGTCTGAATCTTCCCATGTATCACTGCTTATGGCTTCCTGTATCCCAGGTGTATATCCTCCTGGTGGGGGACAGAATATCTTTGAAACTGACAGGTTGTATGCAATCGATTCATTGTATCCTTCATCTATGAGGCTATGGTATGTTTCACTGGAATGCATTTTCACATAGTTGGGATATGTGTCATTGTCAGCTCCTGCCGCCATCCTGATAGCTTCATCTATGAGCTCAATCTTGCTCGGATACACATCACGGTAAAGACCTGAGGTTACCACCATAACATCTATCCTTGATCTGCCAAGTTCCTCGGAATCGATTAGTGTGAAACCTTTTACTCTGTTCTTGCTGTCATAATAGGGTTCTACTCCCAGAAGTTTGAATATCTCGGATTCCATAACTCCCTGGTTCCTTGTTGTTTCCACAGACCATAGCAGGAACGCTATCTTTTCAGGATATTGCCCATCTTCTTCAAGTTTCAGTGCAAGTATATCGTCTGCAAGTTGTGAACCAACATCCCATGCCGCTTTTGTGGGGATGAGGCGGTCATCGAATGTGTAGAGATTCCTGCCTGTTGGCAATGCATCAGGGTTCCTGATAGGGTCACCGGATGGTCCCGGTGTGATATACGTACCGTCAAGTGCATCGAGTATCTTCGTTATTTCACATTCGCAGTCCTGTATCCTTTCCATATACTCAAGTGCCAGATCCAGGTCACTTCCAAGTTCTGTGGAGTTCTGACCAAGTAGCATTATTTGTGCATCGTAAGGAAAGCTTCCGTTCAGTATTGTTTCATTCAATAGTAATACTGAAAGTTCCTCGTTTCCACCAAGAGTTTCCACATGTTCTACATATTCATCTCCAAGCATGCCTTTTATGAGCATGATGAGACTCTCGCCTTCAGGAACCTCACCAAGTATATGAGATCCGTATGGCATGTAGGCAGTCTTCAGTTCATAGAGATAATTCGAGAGTTCATTAATGAAAGCATCTGTAAGGTCTGCATCACCTGAAATTGAGTCAAGGTCAACACTGAGGTCATTGTCAAGGCTCAGGTTTCTTGTCTGGTTTATGATACTCTCTCTGTAACTCTCTTTCACCACGCTGTCTGTTGCTTGTTTGAATAATGTGATCTCCTGCTGGAGGTTTGCAAGGTCGCCATAAAGACCTGCCGGCACTATTGTCGGTGTCATGAAATCAATGATGAGCATATTTGCTCTTCTTCTGTCAAAGACACCTTCTGCATCCATTGGAAGTACGTGGATATGTGGCATATCTTCAAGTAAGAGTGCTCCCCAATCCTTTGCGGAAAGACCGCATTCTTTACCGGGCATCAGCTCAACGCTTGAGAATATAGTGAATAATGCGTCGGCTTCATATTCCCTTGACATGTATTTGTAGAAAGCAAAACACTGATGTGTTGGTGGATATGAAGCATTGTTATACATTGCTTTTTCACTTGAAGACCATCCGTGTTGTGGGTCAGGTGCAAGAAGAACATTTCCGAATTCGAGCACAGGTATGACCAGATATTTGTCTGTGGAATTCTCATAGACCATTATATTTCCAGGAGCTTCACCCCACATTGCTGTCATTTCATCAATTTTATCCTGTGGGAGTTCTTCGAACCACTCCCTGTACTGGGATTCAGGTATGAGTATTGTGCTTCCATTCTCAACACATTTGGTAAGTTCTCCGGGAGCCCAGCTACCAATATTGTGTCCGCTTTCCATCATCATATCTGCAAGTTCACTGGAATTTGGAAGTGGCTCACTGCCAACATCATAACCTCTCTCTTGCATAGCTTCAAGAAGGTTTGCCAGACTTGCCTGTGCATCAAGATAATAATCAATGTCTGCGCCCATATCTGCTTTACCGCCTTCAGGATTGTAATATGGTATAACCACTTTCTTCTCTGAATTCGATTTTTGGTGCAGTTCAGTCCAGGCTATTGTCCTGTCGACAAGCCAATCTATCTGATAATAAATTGGCTGGTTATATTCGATTCCTGTTGCCTCATCTATGGCTTTTCCGCTGATGACTATTGGCTCGATGATTCCATCAAGTTCTGCATAAGCTACCTGATACTGTTGAGCAGGCGGCACACCATGCACACTGTTCTCCCATTCTTCCACATTTACTCCTGAAAACAAGCGGGCACCGTTCAGGACAGTTATGTTCAGTGTCTGAAGGTCAGAAATTCCATGCTCATTGTCTGAATAATGCAGACGTGACCCACGTGATATCATAATAGCAGCGTCTGCAATGGACATATTATCCTTCATAAGGTAGCTAAGGGATTTTTCATCCTTGTAAGCATAAGTAGTTACAATCGTATTGTATCCTTTTCCTTCTATATCCTCAACAAGCGGGTCAAGCAGAGGCATGTCCCTTTCCACTCTTTTGTAACTGGTGGTTATTATTGCAATGGTAGGACTGTCTGTATCATATGTTCCTGTTGAACTGTACCAGTCAAGGTAATCATTGAGATTATCATATATCTGAGGTGCAAGTGGATGATAGATACCGTAGACAGGTCTTTCCACAGGTGCTGTGATGGAGTAGTTCAAACCGAAGAACTTCACCCCAAGGAAAGTAGTGAGTCCGTTGAAGTTCTCCTGGGATGCGTACTCCTGATAAAGATTTATGTCAGAGTACTGCGGATCTGATGTATTTACGTTATGAAGTCCGTAAGCTTCCAAGGTCTCTCCTATTGAGACGACATGTGCACCGTTTGTTTTCGCTTCATTTACTGTTGGTGCAATGCTGTCCACAACATAGGCATCAAGGTTCCTAAGAACAATCATGTCCTGATCGCTCAGATCAAAACCTAGGTCTGCATATGATGTGCCAAGATAGATACTGATATCCATCTGTGAACTTATCTGCGGGTCGGCAGCTACGTTCTGCATAAGTGTGACCGCATAAGGACGGGATAGCACATAGCTTATTTTTGGCCTTATATCCATGTCCGGTATTTTCACTATAATAGAAGTATTTACAGCTATTGTATCGTTTTCCGATAAGGCTGAATCTACTGCATTGTCAGTTGTATTTATTGTATCGTTACCAGCACTCTCTGCAGCAGCAAATGCTGTTGCTAAGAATACTATTATAAGAGCTGCTGCAAAGATATTCCTGTATTTTTTAATGTTTTTAAGTACCATATCGTACCTCACCACCAAGTTAGTTATGTAAGTTGATTTAAATCAAGTTTATTTGATCTATACTATGATAATCAGCTGATGAGACATTCGTTATTGAAAAAAATAGGGAAAAACTTAATATTATAAATATTATATATTTACACTGCATATTGTCCCCCGACAATGTGTAGGACACTCCTGCAATTGCTTGGCGGCTGAACAGGAGTGTTCACGACCATTGTTTTATTAATTCATAACTTCTTGATCATCATCCTCGTTTCACATAGAATTTCTTTCAATTATACAAATATTCAAAAATGCTACATATATTATGATTGTGCAAACATGTATTAGCTAAAACAAATATACATGTTCGTGCTTATAAAACAATTCATTAACTTTGAAAAAATAAAAAAGAAAAGACGCTTTCTTTGAAAAGCGCCAAAAACACTTTAGACTTTCCTTCTTCTCCAGAATCCTACATACATAGCTCCTAATGCACCAAGAACAAATACCGAAGCTACTATATCAGAACTGGATACTGATGGACTATTTGCATTATCATTGTTCGTGATACTTTGCTTTGTCATTTCGTAGCCTTCAACGTAGTTATCGGGGGTTGATTTCGGTGAATCCTGCACAGGCGCGTCAGAATCCAGACCAGCTCCTCCGGAATTTGCCATCATGGTCTGGTTAGATGACCCTGATCCTGATGCCATTGTTCTTTGGACAGAGTTGAGTGAATCATCCTTAACCTTTTGTAAATCAGTTTCTGTCTGTTTCTGTACCTGGAATTCATCTCTCTGTGTTGCATCGAACATCTGCTTATTGTAGTCATCTATCACTTGCTGGCTAAGGTCAGCTGGTATATTACCCTGAACAAATCCATCAAGCGATGGATTTCCACAGGTGTGGTGACAGCATGTTGCTCCATACTCTGCAACTGACTCCATATACTCATTCACAAGGTTATTGACAATATCATCCGGTAGATCGATATACCCTTTACGTACACCTTCCAGCATCCTGCCGGTCATGGACTGATAGGCACCAGGGTTGTTTGCATTGAAAAACTCCCTCATTTCGTCGTTTATGTATGTGTTATATACGGTCTCCCACATACTATCATCAACAAGCTCTGGATTGGATACTTCCCATCCCCAAAGATTGTCCACGAATTCAGACATCATTCGTGCACCGGCATAATCATACTTCATCATACCTTCTATCCACTTGTCGTTGAGGTATCTGGAACGCAGATTCGTGTTCAGATATTTCTGCATGGTGACCATTCCGCTATTTTCAGAATCCCTTGTGTCTGAAACATACATCTCTGGCGTTTTGCCGGACACATATCTGGTTGCAAGGTTGAGACCTCCAAAATACTGGAAGAAGTCATCATTGTCCAGTGTATCATAGAGGTTGGATGAATCTGAATGTACCGAAGCGTCAACATTCATAAGGTTCTGTTTGAGTAGGTCTGAACATTGCTGACCCCAGAGTTCCGTACCGTAGGCATATCCCATTTTACTCAGGTAAAGTTCTCCTATCTGGGCTTCATCATCCCATGTGCCACTTGCTTCTATGGCATTGGAAATACCAATCTCATAAGTACCGTCTCTTACAGCGAAACAACGCATTGTGGAAATCTGATCCGCAGTCTCATTATCGTAGCCAGCCTCTAGCAATGCCTGTTTTATTGAGATTGTACTCTCATTCACATAGTTGGTATGGTTGCCAGATGGGGCAGTGTTTGCAAGTCTTACCGCCTCATCTATCATCTTGAGCTTGTCGGGGAATGCATCCCTCATTCCTGCGGTTGCATAGACAACATCAATACGAGGTCTGCCGGGGTATTCGCCATAGCTTGGCATAAGTTCGGACTCGTTCATCAATTTAAGACCAATTACCTGTTTGGAAGTATCATCCCATTTTGGTTTTACTCCAAGCATGTATAGCATCTCAGCTTCAAGTGTACCGTGGTCCCTTATGAATTCCACACCGAATCTTGAGAATGATACTTTCTGTGGATATTCTCCATATTTGTCATAGTAATCCACCAGCAGATCCTGTGCAAGCCTGGAACCAAGATCCCATGTGGTTGGGGATGGATATAGTCTCGAATCAACTCCATAGAAATTACGGCCTGTGGGTACAGAATCCGTATTCTGGATGGGGTCTCTTCCTGGTCCTGGTGGTACGAAGCCTGCATTCAGGGCATTTATAACCCGATCAATCTCAGTAGCTGATGCAATAAGGTTATCTCTGTGTATTATTCCACTTTCAAGTAAAGCAGTAACTGATGAATCATTATATCCATATACCATATCCTGTGCCTGTGCAGAGTCAGTGTTGTTAGTAACAACTTCCCATACAAGCCAGTCAATTTTTGTATCGTTGTAGGGTATTCCAAGTGGGTACTCAGTTGTATCTGAATAGAAAGTGCTGGATATCAGAGTTTCAAAACTGCTTCCAAGCATTGACCTTACCATTACAGATATCTGGTCATCCACTGGTCCACTTTCGTTCATAGGTGGAACTTCTCCGAGTATATGGAAACCATATGGTATGTTCTCCTCGGAAATCTCCTCCAGATATTCATGGAGCACATTCTTTACAAAGACCTGGAACTGTGAATCGTCTGCCCTGTAGGTTTCTATCATAGTCTCATTCACATCAAGATCCTTATGGAGATTGAGTTCTACCATCTGGTCAATTATTGTTTCTCTGTAACCGTTCCTAACTTCATCTGTAATTGCAGGGTCATAGTACACCTGGATATTTGCTGCAATATCAGCCATCTCGCCATGCAGACCTCCGCGTTCAAGGGTTGGCGTGAGGTGGTCTATGATCAAAGCATTTCCACGGTATTCTGCTGTCAGTCCTTCTCCTATGTTGGCCACGATGTATGGGTATATGTTAGGTAAATCCTGCAGAAGAAGTGGTGCCCAGTCGGCTGTCCTGTTCATACCGTATGCAAGTCCTGGAAGCCATTCATGTGTACCGTGAGTACCAAGATGGATAATGGCATCAGGATCCCAGTCTTTGTTAAGCCAGAGGTAGAAGGCAATGTACTGGTGTGTAGGAGGAACAACGGAGCTGTGGTACAGCACGTTATCATTCTGAAGGGAACCACGGGCAGGTTGTGGCATGAGCCATACGTTGCCGCATTGGATTGTTGGAATTACAATATATTTTCCAGTTTCATTTTCCCACATCATGAGTTTTTTGTCTTCGGGGAAATCATCTGCCCAAGGTACTCCCCACTCATTTATTACATCGTCTTTAAGGTTTTGAGGTAACTCATTCTCAAACCATTCCTGATATTCATCCATTGGGATAAGTTGCAGTCCCCATTCAGTTCGGTTGTTCACCATTTCTTCAAGAACACCAGGTGCCCAGGAACCTGCATTTATCCCCTGTTCCATAATCATTTCCTGAAGAAGTGTTTTGTTCTCTGGAACATTATCAAGACTATAGTCACTTTCATTCATTTTGGTGAGCAGGTTCATCATGCTTGACATTGTATCCAGGTAACTGGCTCCTATATTGTCCTTACCTGATGGATAGTTGTAATAAATAACACCAACTTTTTTCTCCGCGTTATCCAATCGCTTTAGTTCTGCCCATTTGATAGAGCGGTTAGTCATCCAGTTTATCTGTGCATCATTAGGTTCGTACTCGTAGACACCATATTTTATCTGCTTACTCTGTCCTAGTACAATATATTCGAAGATACCGTCGATGTTTGGACTTACTGTCTTTCTGACGGCTTCTTCGTTAGAGATACCTCTGTTAGCATCTGCCGGATCACCTGAATCAGGATCAGCAACCATACCTTTCAGTACGGGAACATCAAGATTTGTAAGCTCGGTTAGGCCATATCCATCATACATGCTCACGTCCAGTCCAAAGCTTTTGAGGGATATCATACACTGAACCAGTGGGGTTCCACTTTCATCACAATAGTATCCGCTGATATCAAGGAATGTATCAAAGCCGGCTATAACATTACAGCCCTTGCTTTCAAGATCATATATAAGAGCGTCGACAACCTCTGTGTTACCATCCTTGTAATCTGATTTATGGAACCATATGCCAATCGTAGGCTTGGTAGGATCATATATGTGATGTTCACCATCAGATTCATTCTGGTACCATTCCAGATATTCTTCTGTGGTGTCAAACCAGTAAACATCATCATCCGGATGATAAAGACCCTGTGGGAGTAGTACAGGAGGCTGACATTCCCAGCTATCAGTGAGTGCTGATTTGTTGCCATAGGTCTTTGCAAGGTATATAATGAAATTTTCAGCATTAGCTTTCAGAAACTCTTCCTTCATTCCCATATTGAAGAAGTAATTCTCATCGTCACTTTCGTAGGGTTCACCACCATCGAAGTCATAATCGTATATTGAGGTGTCAATGTAACTCGCAATGTTCACAAGGGTGGTTCCATTACCTTTTGCTTTCTCCATTTCATTGGAGAACTCTTCATATTTAGAACCCCATAGCATGTAGGTAAATATGACATCCTGATTACTCAGATCAATGTCTGAGAGGTTATTCTTTGTTGTAAAATATTGAACATTTATGCTTTCATTATAAGGATTTGAACGGTTAGCAAAATCAATCACTTCTGCATCATCATAAGTAATCAATGTAATATTTACATGGTTTTCTTCTGCCGATACAACAGTTGTTAGTGATACCAACAACAATATACTTAATACTAATATCGATTTTATTCTTAATTGCATGTTATCCCCCGATAACGTGTTTCAAGCACTCCATTTTTTGCTTGGCGGCTTAATGGAGTGCTATATAATAGTTATAATTCTAGCTCAACAAAAGCATAAAATAGGCTATGCTTTTCCAAAACTTCGTTTCTTCCTGCATAGCACTACGTGTGTTTAAATGAATATATATATAATTTTTTCAACAAACCACCATTTACACTATTGGTTATAATTACATCACTATAAGCAACATTAACTATATGTTAGCTTAGGTTTGTAATCGTTAAAACTAATAATTGTTGTATATATAAAAGTTTCGCTTTTTTCGCGATAAAAAAAGAAAATGCGCTTTTTTTGAAAAGCGCCAAAAACACTTCAGAACTGCCTTCTTCTCCAGAATCCTACATACATAATTCCTACAAGGCCAATCACCAGTACAGAAGCTACAATGTCTGAGCCTGATATAGAATAGGGACTGCTTTCAGATTCATCTTCAACAGTTTCCCTTGTCATTTCATAGCCCTCGACATAACTGTCTTCAACAGGTGACTTCAGGGAAGCTTCTTCTTCCAGTATTTCTCCTGCACCGGAATCAGTGAAGCTACTCTGATTTCCTCCACTGGTTTCAACAACATTCAGTTCAGTTCCGGTACTACTGGAACTCTTGCTGCTACTTGGAGTTGAAGTTGGAGTTGCTGTTTTCGGGAGTGGATTCCTTGTTTCCTCCATGATCTTCTTGTACTTGTCCATCTTTTCTTGTGACACCTGAATCCTTCCGGAATCGATCTCACTCTGGATGAACTCATCAAGTGTTGGGTTACCACAGGTGTGATGGCAGCATGTAACACCATTATCGTTAACAGTGTCAATATACTCGTTCACAATATCTTCCATAACATTATCTGAAGGGTTCCAGTTTCCTGTCCGAACCACTTCGATCAGTCTGCCAGTTGTTGATTCATAGGCATAGGGACTAGCATCTTTCATCCAATCCGATACTGCCTGGTCTGCAACGAACTTTCCATAGGTCTGGTCCCACATGTCATCGGTTACAAGACCAGGTGTCAGAGCTTCAAGTCCCCAGAGGTTCTCAACGAAGTTCATCATCATTCTGGCACCCTCGTAACCATGTGCCATCCATCCTTCAATGTTAGTATCACTGAAAACGGTGTACAGTTCGTTCGCGAGGTATGTTTCCATGTCCTCTACCACGAGGTCGTCAGGATTTTCCAGGTTGGCTACCAGAAGATCAGGCATTTCACCGGAGATGTGTTCAATGGCATTGGCCAGACCTGACATGTACTGGAAGAACTCATCGGTGTTTGTGGCACCGTAAGTGTTGGAACTTCTGCTGTGTACAAGCACTTCGGTTCCGTCCAGGATGTTCTCAAAGACAAATGTATCATCGATCTTTACATCCTCACCTGTCTGCTGCTTAATGTACTCCTCTACAGTCTGTCCCCAGAGGTTCTGGCCATAGATGTAGCTCATCTTGTTGATGTAAAGCTCAGCAAGCTCGCTGTTGTCATCCCAGGTGTTACTGGCTGACACAGCGTTTGACATTCCCGTTCCGTAGGAACCGTCCTCCGGACCGAATACCCTGAACTGTGCTATATCAAGTGACAGGTTGTAGTTACTGATGGTATCATTAAGAGATGACTGAAGAGCATCGGTGTTCTCCCTGACATAATTGGTGCCGGATTCATCCTCGTAGGCAAGTCTTACTGCCTTATCGATGAGTTCTACCTTCATTGGGAATGTATCCCTGTAAAGACCTGATATTTGTACCATGACATCGATGCGAGGTCTTCCCAGTTCAGCTGCTGGTATCAGTTCCACATCAACGACTTCACTATCGTCCTCATCCCAGACAGGTTTGACTCCAAGCAGATAGAATATCTGTGCTTCCATTACACCTTCGTGACGTGTGGATTCTCCAGCCCAAAGTATGTATCCTGCCTTGTTTGGGTATTCACCATGTTCTGCATAGTAATCGGTTATCCATTGGTCTACCAGTGCTGTACCCTCATCCCATGCATGTTTTGTTGGGATCAATTGTTCATCGAATGCATAGAAGTTCCTGCCTGTTGGCAGAGTGTCAGGACGGAGTATCGGATCGCCACCAAGGTTTGGCTCGATGAATCCTCCATCCATTGCCTTGAGCACCTGATCAACTTCATTATCTGCTTCTACCAGAAGTGCTGCATAATCAATTGCATTGGCAAGGTGACCATCCAAATCTGTGGAACTGTTACCGAGTAGTACCTGCATCTGAGCATCTGTTGTGTTCATGCTGTCAAGCAGAACAAGACTGAGTATGTCCAATGGTGCGGATTCAGACTCGTTGTAGACTGCAACAGCCTCTGTGTAGTCATCACCAAGCATGGAATTGATCATACCTACAAGTTCATCGTCCTGTGGTGCTTCGCCAAGTATGTGAAGTCCGTAAGGCATGGACTGGCTTCTCAGATCCCTTAGCACGTCATCCAGGTCATCCAGGAAGAAATCTACTGTGGCATTGTTCTCTGCAAGGCTCATGTTCACTCTGCTGTCAAGGCCAAGCTCCAGTGTAAGGGTTATTATGTCCTGCAGATGAGCCTGTAGAAGTGATTCGGATTCTGTGACTGATGTCTTGTAGGTATTGATCTTATCATTCAACACACTGTAATTACCGTAGCTTCCGGCAGACACTACAGGTGGTATCAGGTGGTCAATGATAACGGCATTGCCTCTGCGTTTTGCCTGCATTCCTTCTCCCATACCATCCATTACGTATGGATATACAACAGGTATGTCACCTGTCATGATAGCAGGCCATTCCTCACTGAGCAAGCAGAAATCCTTACCAGGTAACCATTCAACGGTTCCATGTCTTCCCATGTTTACCATTGCATCAGCATCGAACTCGTTCTGCATCCATAGATAAAATGCAATGTATTGATGGTGAGGTGGTAGTTCCTCGTCATGGTAGAGTACTTCGTTGTCCTGCAACCATCCTCTTGTTGGCTGTGGCGCAAGGATCACATTGTCACTGAGGCTTATCTTCGGGATGACGATAAATCTGTCATCATTGCCATCGGTGTAGACCATTATCTCTCCGGGAGCCTCTCCCCACATGTCGATAACTTCTGTCCTTCTTACTTCGGGAAGTTCATTGAACCAGCCCAAATATGTGCTTTCAGGTATGAGTTCGACCTTTCCGGTCTCAACCATCTTGTCCAGTTCCCCGGGAGCCCATGTACCAACATTCCTTCCCTGATAGACCATGAGGTCCACGAGTTCTGTCTTGTTTGGTATGAGTGTTCCATTCACGTCGTATCCAGCATCATCCATTCCTTCAAGGAGGTTCACAATACTTGGTGCAACTTCCAGATATGATGCACCGATATTGTCCTTTCCGCCACCATGGTTGTAGTAGATGATAGCTATCTTCTTGTCAGATTCTTCTTCAATACCAAGCTCTGCCTGAGCAATTGTACGTTCAATTAGCCAGTTAATCTGTTCATCATGTCCAATGTACTTTTCTACTGTACTGTCGTCCTCAACAATCGTTTCCAGAGCTCCGATCATAATAGGATCAATAGCACCTTCAGTTTCAGGTCTGTAAAGTCTTAGCATATTAGTTACTGGCAACGGAGTACTGGTTTCCATCCACTGGCTTGTGTTCATGTACCCGTTGAGTATGGCATTCATAACAGGCACTCCAAGTTCATCAAGATCAAAGTAATTTCCACGATAATGGAAGGAAACAACAGCATCAACTTTTGTCTGGCTGCTGTGGTTCAGATAGGGCTCAAGATAGTAGCCTGATTTTCCGTAACATGCAATGACATTCGCTCCTCTGCTTTCAAATCCCTCTATGATTTTATCAATTGGTTCCATGTCATCCAGATAGTAGGAGCCATAAAATGTGATGCCTATGGTTGGTGCGTTCTCATCGAAAGCATGTCCATCTGTTCTGTTGGCATACCAGCCAAAATACTCGTCTGCATCGACCACGAGGTATTCAGCAGGCATGTTTTCCATTCCTGGGTGATAAATTGCCTTTGGTATCACACTGGGTTCTTTTACAGTTAGATCATTACGACCATAATATTCCTGTGCCAGATAGAATATGAGATTGTCAAAGTTTGTGTCATCTAACGAAGCGCCAGACCAGTAGTCGTCCAAATGATCTTTGAATTTAGTAATTGTATCATAATTTGGATTGGACGGAAGTGTGTAATTGCTCTCAGGCAAATATGTATTCTGACCAATTACCAATGCGCCATTATCAATAGCTTCCTGAAGCGAATCCTCAAATTCTGAAGCACTCTGCGTAACCATTTTTATGTAAATTATATCCATATTGCTGAGATCAATATTATCAGGCAATTTTGTAGTGATATATGTACTTACATTTATGTTTAGCTCAGGATTAGAATTAACCCTGTTTGTGAAATTGGCAAGTTCTTCCTCATATGATGAATACCCGGTAATTATTGCTACATCCAGGTGAGGCTCATTGGTGATGGAAGATGCTCTTTGCTTCAGCAGAACCAGATCACTTGTCTTGTAGTAATAGGTGCTCATTGCATAAAGGTAAGTATTTCCTGTTATTGCTGATTTGTCCAGATATGCCAATACTTCGCTTTGATCTATATCTGATCCGCTGACTACTTCAAGCTCAAGGTCTGTAATGTCTGAGCTTTTTATGTTTATGTCTACTTTCCCATTGTACCATCTCCACTCATCATACTTTTTAGAATATGATTCATTGACCGAGTACAGGACATATTCTCCATTTGGAATATCTTCAAAAGTAAAATTACCGCTGCTATCAGATGTGGTGTTAGCTATAAGTTCATCTGTTTGTTTGTCAATGAGAACCAACGTACTTGCTTTGTAGTAATAGGTGCTCATTGCATAGAGGTAAGTATTTCCTGTTATTGCTGACTTGTCCAGATATGCCAATACTTCGCTTTGATCTATATCTGATCCGCTGGCCACTTCAAGTTCAAGGCCTGCAATGTCTGAGCTGTTTACTTTTATGTCCACTTTTCCGTTGTACCATCTCCACTCATCATACTTTTTAGAATATGATTCATTGACCGAGTACAGGACATATTCTCCATTTGGAATATCTTCAAAAGTAAAATTACCGCTGCTATCAGATGTGGTGTTAGCTATAAGTTCATCTGTTTGTTTGTCAATGAGAACCAACGTACTTGCTTTGTAGTAATAGGTGCTCATTGCATAGAGGTAAGTATTTCCTGTTATTGCTGACTTGTCCAGATATGCCAATACTTCGCTTTGATCTATATCTGATCCACTGGCCACTTCAAGTTCAAGGCCTGTAATGTCTGAACTATTTACTTTTATGTCTATTTTTCCATTGTACCATCTCCATTCGTCATATTTTTTAGAATATGATTCATTTACTGAGTACAGGACGTATTCTCCATTTGGAATATTCTCAAAAGTAAAATTTCCATTTGAGTCACTGGTCGTATTCGCAACAAACTCAAACTGGCTCAGGTCCAGTGCGGTTGCACTAGATGAAAACATAACTATGCTTAAAAGAAAGATTAGACTGATCTTTCCAGCAATTCCGATGTAATTTTTTTTAACTATTCTCTTTTCTATCATACCGACCACCATCTGATCCATTTATACTGACTTTTCATCCACCATTTTTATGGTTTAGTAACTATAAATTGTTTTAAAACAAATAAACTTGCGTTCATGATAATAAAAAAAAATAAAAAATTAAGTCGAGGTAGTATTTGCCCCCTCTTCTTCTGGCACATAAACAACTCTTCCGTCAGCCAGTTTGTAGGCTGTACCAAGTGCCTCTCCTGTTCCACCGCCTATCTGGTCGGTCATGTTCAGAACTTCAATGGGTTTTCCCTGGTCCTTGATGATTATTTTCATATCCTTTTGTCCGGGATTCTTTACTATCGTTATATCTTCCGTGGGACTGAGAAGTTCCGGTAACTGGTAGGACATAACCAGTGCTACCAGGAGTGCAACTGAGAAAACCATTGCAATATCAAAAAGGTTGGCAACCCCTGTAAGGGGGTTTTGTTCATCCTCATTATTTATGAGTCCTGTTCGTCGGCTTCTTCTTCTCTTCACTCCGCAACCTCCAGAGTGTCGAGGATATAGTCTATATCAGCCATATCCTGCCAGTACCATCTTTTTCTTACCTGGGTAAGCACATAACCGATAATTCCTGCGAAAAGACCGATCACTGTTGTAGCAAAAGCTATCATGAGGTTGTTTGCAAGCTGTACGATATCTCCTTGTGAAAGACCTATAAGTGCAGGTCCAAGGGGAATAAGAGTTCCCATCAGGCCGAGCATTGGTGCGATAGTTGCAACGATCCTTGTCTGTTCAAGTCTCTTTGCCATTCTTATCTCATATTCCTGGGAGAGCCATTCAACAGCAGGTAGCATGTTCTTTTCAAGATGATCGGCAGCAGAAATCGCAAAACTTGTAACCATGAAATTTTGCTTTATATTTCGTAGTGAACTGGCAGCCTCTCCGTATTTATGGGAGCTGACATGTTCTCTTACCTTGTTACAACACAGTTCAAGGTTTCCGATATCTCTATGTCTTTTTGCATATTCTGACAGGAATTCTCCTATAAGCATTAGGGAGAAGACTACCAGCAGTATGAGAATGATGATCACCGGGTACAGCAATGAAGCTGAAAATGTGTACAATATACCAAACAATGAAGAAGTAGCATCCATTTTTATTGACCTCTAATGTTATTGAGGGCATAGCCCCCTATTATGAAAATGGTGAATACCAACAGTGGAATAATCTCGAACTCTCCCCCGCTACTTAGTACCAGGTTGAGTTTCTTTGCCTTGATGTAAGCTGGAACTATCATCGCTCCTAGAAGGTAGAAAATTCCAAGGAACATCATTGTTGTTCCAAGATCTTCAGGTGTTCTTTTCATTTTTCTGAAGACCCATGTTGATGATATTACTGAGATAAAGAAAACAAATCCTACAAGTACCCCGACCTTCCAGCCGCTGACCTCAAGGGTTGATGCCAGTATCATGCATGAAACAAAAAGAGCTGTAAGGCAAACCGGGCATGGTACGGAGATCACAAGGAACGTCTTTTTGGAAACGTCATGGCCACAAGACCATTTTTTCTGTGTATATATGCCTGCACCAATGAGGACAAGTGCTATGAATACATGTAATGTCATTCCAAGATTTGAAATAGCTTCAATATAGGATTGGTCCACTATTTCCACAAGACTCCCAAGTATTATGGAAATGACAAAGTAACTGCTTGCAAGTATCAGGATATCTCTTTTTCTGACAGTGGAAAAACCACATCCTACTCCGGTCTTCAAACCAAATATGAAGATGCCTATTAGTATGCCTACCACTGCTGCATAAACGTAGCTCATTGAATTCCTCTTTTTTATAATTTATTATGAATATCGATGTGAGTAATTTTTATGAGTGAAAACAACTCATACATTATAGTTTAAACAATGTATATATATATTTAAATTATGCATGTTTGCTTTACAACTAATAAGTGCAAACAATCTACCTATTATTAAATCTTTCGGAATGTTCTCACATAAAATGCGTATCAGGCAGTATAAAATTTCACAATGTGCTGATACAGTACATATACAAAATATATTATCTATTATAATGAAAAAAAAGAGGTAACTTCAAAAAATAGTTAAAACGTAAATTTTTCAGGTTCAATACAGATGTAACTAGCACATCTGGTTTTTAAGAAAAAGTTCTAAAAAAAAGAAGACAACCCTTTATGGGCTGTACTATACAATAATTATTTCTTGAATTCGGTGTATCCGCACTTTCCGCAAGTGCGTCTGTCCTTGTGCTCTGCAAGGAATACTCCTTCGCCACAGCGTGGGCAGGCCTGACGGGTGCGCTCGATGGACTCGCCGCTGACCTTGTAGTAATCTTTTACTGCCATGATTATTCCTCTGCAGGTGTTTCTTCTTCTTCTTCTTCCTCTACGACTTCTGGTTCAGGAAGCTTGTTTCTTTCAAGTACATATGCTTCTTCAACCTGCTTCATGCGGGCTTCATCTTCATATATCTTGATATATGCTTTAAGTTCCTGCTTACCGAACTCGTTTTCGATCTTCTGAACGATTACAAGTTCTAGTGGTACAGTGAGCATAGCTGCAATTTTGCCTTTCACATCATCTCTTGACGGTGTTGCTCCGTCAAAAGTGACAGTGAGGTTTAATTCACGTCTGTTGAGAAGCGCATTATTTTTATCGTTAATGATTTTGATATCCATCCAGTTTCCTCCGAATAGTTTCTATTTGTTCTGAATCATGATCCTGTTCTTTGAGTATTTCAGTTAACAGGTTCTTCATTTGTTCCTTTTTAGGTAACGTTATCTTAACAAGCACAACACCTTCGTCCGGCTGCCCATAAAGAACAGCTGAGCCTTCAGGTGCCATAAGAATCGCAGGCACAGCAGCCAGGTCCTCCTCGCCGCGCACAAATATCCTGACATTTTCATCTGTATTCAACGCATTTCTTACGGCGTCTATCAGATCTTCGGTTATTACCCCTGCTGGATTGTCAACGGATATTTCGGTGAACCCTTTATGCTTAGTACCTACTACGACCCGGTCTGATGCCGGTCCGCGTTTGGTGCGGTCATCCACTATGAGGATGTCCGGTATTATTCCAATATTGAGCAAGTGGAAGGTAGTAACATCACCTACGGATATAAGTTTTGTGGGACTACCAAGGTCCTTGGAAAGTTTTTTGATGGTGTCATCGCCTTTTCCTCTGTAAAGGCTCCCAAAACTCTCCCGAAAACGTGGTCGCAGTGTATCGGGTAAAGTTAAATGAAGGCCCAATTAGCGCACCTTCAATGCATACTTATCCGGGACTTTCACGTCAATTTTCTTTGCTATCTCTGAGCGTTCCGGATCTATGATAATTACCATACCGCTCCAGTCGGAACTGAGATTACTTGATCCGCAAATGGCACATGTTTGGCCATTGATTATTCGGTGACATTCCCGGCAAACCTGTTCACTCATCTAATACTCTCCGATATTACTCTTCATTTTCTGCGGATGGCCTTCTAGCTTCTTCAAGCCATTCCATCTTACCCAGGGAGTGCTGGCGCATGGTCAGTCCAATTTTACTTTCCCTTGGGTCTCTTTCATTGATACTTACCGCAACTATACGTGCCCTGATCTTATCGCCTTCAGCAAGTGACCTGCCGCCTGCTTTGCTGACCAGTCTTCCATTCTTACCGTCATATGACATGAAGTCATCAGTGACCTGGCTCACGTGAAGGAGTCCGTCCATAGCTCCGATACTTACAAATGCTCCAAAATCAACAGTTTCAACAACTTCTCCTTCTATTACTTCCTGGATAGTTGGTACGAATACTATTGCCTCAAAGACCGCGTCGTAATATACAGCACCATCGCCTACGAGAATATGTCCTTCTCCTATCTCGTTTATCTGTGTAATGGCAACGATGGCTCCTAGCTCCTTGTCAATCCTGCCTTCAAGTTTATGTCTCAAGGCATTCTTGACATTTTCATTAACGTCCTTGCCTAAAAGGTCGGGTGCAACGCGAATTGTATCGGCAAGCTTCATCTTTTTGTACATGGTGACTAACTCCAATAATCCTGTATAATTAGCCTTTAACAACTTATATGATTTTAAATTAATCTATAATTATCCTGTTATGATATTATCTCAAGCCTGTTCTTCTGTCGCAGGCATATGGCGGGTACATCTCTTTTTTTCAATCTTTTCCGTAACCCTATGTCATTGGTGAGCACAGATGCCGCATGACTGATAGCAAGGTCCAGGATGACATCATCTGCATGTCCGTCTGCCTGGATTATCTCACACCTATCTGCCATTGCTCGCGCAACCTTTGCAGCTGTTCTGTCTCCGCCTTTGAGATTCTTTATCAGGATATCCAGTTCGTTGATAACTGCTGTAGGGACGAGATATGTGTCATATCCCAGTCTTTTCAACTCTTCGAAAATATCAACATTGAACTGAACAGGTATCATCAATGCATTTGTATCAATAATTACCTTCAAGTCGCGATAACTCCTACGCCTATGAGTCTCCAGCGTGAGCCTACACGTCTACTGATAGCCACAGTGGAACCGATCTCTGCGCATACAGGTCTCTTCAACTTGACCTCTGCGATGTCCTTACGTGCACTGGTAACTACTCCTACTGTAGTAGCTGTACCTACATTCAGCATAAGTGGCTCGCTTGTCTTAATAGGACCGATCTCCTCCTCATCAGATACTCCAACTACTCTTTCAAGCAGATGTAGTTCTAGTTTTAAATCATCGTGGATTGGTGGCAAAGTTTCTGGCAGACCTGCAACCTGTCCTGTAAGCGAATCACTCTTAGTAAGTGTAGGGTCAAGGCTTGTACCGACTGCAAGAAGTCCTCCAGGGGTTGCTTCTTCCACATCATCCTTGCCAGCAATAACCATTGATACTTTTGTTTTAATAGGTACCCATCTGGTAGTTCCGTCACTTTCTACTTTCCTGCCAGGTCTGATCTCTAGTTCATCGTTGGGATGCAGGACTCCTTCTGTGAGTGTTCCACCAATGACTCCGCCAGTTATATTCTTAATAGGGGTTCCTGGTTTGTTAATGTCAAAAGATCTTGCAATAAGCATGTGAGGTGGTTTGTCACTCTTATGCACAGGCGCTGGAATCATTTCTTCCATCGTCATGATAAGTGCATCGATGTTTATATTTTGCTGTGCTGATATTGGCACAATTGGGGCATCTTCGGCAACAGTACCCTTAACGAATTCTTTTATCTGGTGATAATGTTCAATAACCTTTTCTTTGGGTACAAGATCGATCTTGTTCTGCACAATGACAATGTTCTTGATGCCTATGATGTTCAATGCCATCAGGTGTTCTTTTGTCTGGGGCTGTGGACATGTCTCGTTTGCTGCAATAACAAGCATTGCACCATCCATTATAGCTGCACCTGATAGCATAGTTGCCATCAATGTCTCGTGACCTGGCGCATCTACAAATGACACTGTCCTTAGCTCTTCAGATGGCTCACTACATCCCTCACAAGTGTTTGCTACAGTATAACACTGAGGTTCGGGGCAGTTGGGGCATTTTCTGAACGTGGCATCGGCGTATCCTAGCCTTATAGATATTCCACGCTTCAGCTCTTCGCTGTGCGTGTCTGTCCAGACTCCTGACAGCGCGCTGACAAGTGTGGTTTTTCCGTGGTCGACATGACCTACCATGCCGATATTAACACAAGGTTGACTCAATTTTTGATTTCCCTCCCGGTTGGGCAATATTCTAAAAGCGTAATAACTTCAGTATAAGTTTAATATATTATCTGTTTAGATTGTGGTGTATCATTCGACTAATCATATTTAAATGATTTCGAACAAAACAGAAAGTACAAATGCCTATAGTATGGCAAAACAGTTCTTATTCTTTTAATGGTGTATATAGCTTACTACGAAAAAGAGTACATAGAAGATAGGGCCTGAATTTACAGTTCTCAAACAAAAGCATTGAGGGCATCTTTTATGATCTCATCCCTCTGGAATATCTTCTCTATTTTTATACCTTCTTTTGTTATCTTGAAATTAAGGGGGTCAAGTGAAAGATAGGTACATCTCATTTTTGGAATATACATTTGACGCATACCTCTTCCGGTTGCAGGATCACGGTCCGTATAAAGTTCAATGTTCCCAAAAGACGTGTGCTGTGCAATAGCATGTTTTGTCTTAGAGTCTTCCTGACCTATTAAAAAAAGTGTTGTACATTTTTTAGCGAATAGGATGTCATTTATAGCAAAGAACTTGTCCGCAAAATCTTCTGTGCTGTGATAAAGGGACAACATGTCAAGATTGTCTATTACTACGATCTCTACGTCATCAGGTATATCCTGTACGTTCTGGACACAATCCTTTTCAAGGAATCCTATTCCTGTTCCGTGTCTTTCAGCATTATATATTTTGTTCGTGCGGGTTTCAAATGATTTAGTAATAAGCAGGGTTCCTTTGTCAATGCAAGTCTGAAAATCAATTCCTATGCTCAAAGCCTGTTCAAGGTAACTCTCAACGTTAACCTGGGTGAGCATTAGCATACATTTTTTTCCGTCTTTGCATGACCTGTGAAGAAAATGAGTTGCAAGGATACTTTTTCCCGATCCAGGGGGTCCACTTATCAGAATGCCCTGTTGTGAAGGATACCCACCTTCGAGTATTTCGTCAAGTTCATAGATTCCTGTTGGAACCCTGTTGATTTCCATGCGCATGATAGTATGCACACAGTTGTATAAAAAGACTTTTATTTACTTCTGTATATTAATTCATGTTGATGCAAACTGAAAAATTAAAGAAAGTCTGAACTTAACTGTCCAGACCATTACAAAAAAGATCGTTTATGTTATTATCTTGTCGAGCTGATCGGTCTCAATAGCCCTTCTGATCTCGTGGGCAACACGGCGACCTGTGCTCATTGGTCTTCTCCATGTGGTGTTTCCGTATGGGTGTCCGACCGACATGTGTACATTTGTTCCGCCACCAACTCTTGGTGCTACATCATATATGTAGAAATTCAGGTCTTTGTCAACACAGGTTTGCAGACAGAATGGACCGATTACTCCCGGGTCGTAATATTTGCTTGCAGCCTCTATGTATTTCTCAGAGAGCCTGAACACTTCTTCAAGGAGTGATTCCCTGAGAGTTGCGGAGTTGTGACCACATACTGTATATTCAGGTGTAAGCTGGTGCTCTGCAAGTGTCATCTGCTGTGGTGCAGACAGACGTACATGTCCATCCAGACTTGTCTCAAAGCGCCAATCAATACCAAGGATCTCAAGCTTGTTCATCTCTGTCTCGAGAGGTGAATAGAACATGTCAAAGTTGAACACAGGTCCTATCACGTAGCGCTCGATCCTTGCATTGTCAAGTGCATCCTGGGTGATAACTCCCTGTTTCAGGAGAGATTGTGCTTTTTGCTGATATTCCTTATAGGTTCCTGCGGTGAAGAATCCTCTTTCGAGTTTCTTAACTGCGTGAGGGAGCTTTACCATTACAAGTTCCTCTATGTCCTGAGGGTCATTGATCCTCTCAGGGAAGGGCAATCCTGCCTTCTCAAGGAGCCAGTAATAATCGCGGTCCATGCCCCGTTCTTCACTGCGAAGCATGTTCCTGCTTCCAACAAGAGGTACCTTGAAATCATTTTCCACTTCATCGATGCCACAGTATGATGTAAAGGAACGGTTGGGTATGAAAAGCACATTCTCCTCAACCAGTTTTTTCTGGATCTCTGGTTTTGTGGTTTCGCTGAACTTGTTCAATAATATGTGTTCGTCCACAATACCTCGCACGACGTTGCCGTTGCTGTCCCTCTGTGACTTGAAGTAGTCTGTGTATGTCTTTTCACGGCCTTGCTGGCAGACTGCATATGTCCTGAAGTTCTCTTCAATTGCGCCATCAAAGACATCAAGTGCCGAGTGTGATGCAACAGCACCTATCTTGACCTTGTCCATGTCATAATCTTCAATGATCTCTGCGATCTCTTTTCTGTCTATCATTATATGTCCTCGATTTTTTTCCAGACATTGTATTTAGTATTAATAAATCTGTTCACGTCAAAATGCTTTGTTTGGAATTTCAAATTCCAGCCACCAGATAAATTATCACGGGTGTTATGAAAGTCTCTATAATAGCTGCAAGTAATATGAGTGGGAACAACCAGTGCAGGTAGAATTTAATTCCCCTGATAATCTCTCCCTTAAGGTCAGCAGGCTGTGAGCGGATGGTATTTAGTGCCACGTATCCTATCTTCATTCCAACTGCAGATGATATTATCAGCATGGGTATCTCTATGATACCATGGGGTGTCAGGCCTGCGATCACAAACAGGGTTCCACTTTCAACTGCCTGATAATGTGCGAATACTCCCAGAATAAAGCCGTTCAGCACCAAAAATCCAAAGGGAATTATACCCAGGGCGAAACCAAGCAGTATCGAGAAGAACATTTTCACAGAATTATTCACAAAAATAAGCAGCATAATCTCAAAAGCAGAAAGGCCCTGAAGCATTTCTGCGAGTTCTTCCAGCCCGCTAAGTGAATTCAATGCGTATGAAGGTTCAATTGTGTAATAGGCGTAACCTGCAATAGTTGACAATACAAAAAATAAAAGACTGATCCATACGAAAGGTATCAGCTCATCAATGTATGTCCTGAATGCCTCTTTTGTGTTTTCATTATGCATTGGCTTAAACCCCAAATGCCATCCTGATAGTGTTCCTGCATGCAGGTGATAATCCAAGGACTATGATGACTAGTTTAAGGAAGGTCTTTAATGTCTGTGATTCTTCGTCCTCGTCAAAATGATTATCCAGTATATACAGTACCGGGATGAATATAGATAGTTTTAACGGATACATCACAAATGCAGTGCCTGTAAGGTCGATAAGGTATGATGGTACTACATGCTTTTCGTAATATCCGAGAAAATCAATTCCTGCAATAGTTGAAGATGCATCCATAAGGTGAACCCAGAGTATTGCTATATTGATCTTACTTTTGAGCAGGTCAAAACCTATACGGTCGAATACGAATTTTGTAAAATATACTATCAGGCTTGCTGCGCATACGACAAAAACAGGCACCCATGGGAGTATCATGTCTTCAAGATAGGACAGGATTGTGAGGTTCACAAGGAACCATGCGAGTCCAAAACCTGCAAAGTTCTTTCGATAATCTCCTGTTCCATTTAACTTCACGATCCATTTTGAAAGGACCAGGAAGAACACTGTTATTGCAAATACAACAAAATAGATATTTGGGGTTATGAACAGGTAACTTATAGGGGCGGTCAGGATTCCCGTATCTTCTATAACCCTGAGGGATGAACCCGCAAGGATGAAAGGAATAACAGATACTGTGAACCTGTCATCTATCTCTATATCCAGTTTTTTCAACAACTTTACAACGCCGAAAATACATATTCCCAGCAATATCGCCCATGTAACTGTATTAACGATATTGTAACCACTATCATGAAGAATGGGGTCTATGTAATAATCGTTAATGAATCGGGTAACTTTATCTATTAATGGCATTATAATCACAGCAGTAGCATAATATAGGAATATCCTAAATACAACTAATATTTAATAGCTTATGGGAAGTACCTAATATATCAAAAGAAATTTCCCAAATCAAGTCATGTTCCTATTTGCAGCTAATGCTTGATAGTATTTGATTATTAAAAATTTAATTATTCAGTTTTTGGCAGGTATATGAGTGATCCCGACAATAGGCAAGAAAAAATGGATGCAATTACCAAGGGATGTTGTTGTAGGTCCTGATGTTATCTATGACATGAAGGATGTTTGCGATGACCTGAAACTTAGGGAAGGTGCTTTTATTGTTACGGGAAACAATACTAAGAAGATAGCAGGAGATGTTGTATTTGACCTGCTGTCTGAATGTGGTTACGACCCATCTATCACAGTTTCAAAAGAAGCATCCATGGCCGAAGTCAAAAAAGCGGCTGCACAGGCGAAGGAATCAAATTCTAAATACTTGATCGGAGTCGGAAGCGGTAAATCCATAGATGTGGCGAAACTTGCCGCCACACAGCTCGATCTTCCCTTCATAAGTGTCCCTACAGCTGCATCACATGATGGCATTGTATCTTCTAGGGCTTCAATACACGACAAGGGAAAAAAAACATCAATCGAGGTAAATGCTCCCATGGCTGTGATAGCGGATACCCATATAATAGCCAGTGCGCCTTACCGTTTGCTTGCTGCAGGTTGCGGGGATATAATCTCAAACTATACTGCGGTCCTTGATTGGGAACTTGCCCACAGGTTGAGGAACGAACCGTTTAGTGAGTATTCAGCAGCTCTTTCCAGAATGACGGCACAGATCTTGATGGATTCTCCTGAAGATATTAAACCCGAACTGGAAAGTTCAGTGAGGATAGTTGTCAAGGCGCTTGTCTCAAGTGGGGTTGCAATGAGCATAGCGGGTTCATCCAGACCAGCTTCCGGTTCGGAACACATGTTCAGCCATGCACTTGATATGCTCGTCCCAAACACGGCTCTCCATGGTGAACAATGTGGCGTAGGTACCATAATGATGATGTACCTGCACGGTGGTGACTGGAAGACAATAAAGGAATGCCTGGAGGTAATAGGAGCCCCGACTACTGCTAAAGAACTTGGAATTGAAGATAGGTATATATTAGAGGCGCTTCTAGTTGCACATGAGATACGTCCTGAGAGATATACAATACTTGGTGCAGGTCTTACTTCCGAGGCTGCAGAGAAAGTCGCACGCTTAACAAAAGTTATTTCATAGTAGGATAGCTAAATTCAATTGATCAAGGTGATTTATATGACAGATAATAATACTACCATTACACTTATTGGTTCAAGGCTTGCAAAAGAAGGCGAGGATTTCATATTTATGGGTGAGTCCCGTGAATGTAAGAAATGCAAGCTGAGGCGTACCTGTTTGAATCTTGTACCTGGTCGCAAGTATCGTGTTGCAAAGGTCAGAAGCGATACAGTTCACGAATGTTTCATTCATGATAGTGGAGTGCTGACTGTTGATGTTGAAAGTTCCCCGATCGTTGCGGCGATTGAGTCCCGCAAGGCAGTGGAAGGTTCTAAGATTAGCTACGAACACCCAAAATGCCAGACTTTCGATGACAGTGTTTATGACATCTTTTATCCCGAAGGTCTTAAGGAAGGGGACAAATGTACAGTTGTTAAGGTACTTGGTCCTATGGATGAGGACATGGTTTCAGGATGTTCTCTTAAAATGGTGGAACTAAAAGTATAGTTTCGTTGCGAACATCTTTTATATAAAAAGCAATTCGTAATAATAAGCTGAAATATTAAATTTATACTATCATACAGAGGTAATTATATGGCAGGGAAGGACGGTGATGTGTTACATCATGATTTTTACACAGCAGAACGCTGGAATAACTGGATCAATCAGGTAAAAGAAAGCGATTTCAAATTTGATGAGTCCGACGAACCGCAGGGTAAGGAAGGAGCTATCTTTGTTAACATGGAGGATGATATTGTCCTTGCATGTTTGAAGATAATTGCAAAATGTGAAAAGAAGCAGGTATCTCCGGAGTCTGCATTGGAGTATGTTGCACAGATAAGGGATGTCGCACTTGCGGAAATAGACTCTATCTCCGAGGATGCAGATATGATGATCGATTCTCTTCAGGCATCTCTCATGGGTGGTTTTGCAGCATGTGAGGCTTATTTAAATGGTGACTATGACAACAGTGTTGATATCGCAGACCTTGTAAAGGTTGCTATTGAAGCAGAAGCTTCTGATGACATCGAGATTGCTCTTGGCGCAGTTGCAGAGATCGGTGCTCTTGTTATCAGTGGTAAAGAGCTCACTGAAAAAGTAATGGAAGAAGTTCCTTACGGTCTTGTTGCAGAATGGCTCGATGGTATCGATTCAATTGCTGCTGCAATGGTAGGTTCTGACAGTTATAAGGATGATGAAGCAGACGATGGAAAGAACTGAGTTCTTTCTATTCTCTTTTTTTCATTATTATCTTTAACTTATTTTTTCTCTTTTAAATTCTATATCATACTGGTACTATGTTAGATCATACCAACGTTGCAGTTCTTGACCTGACGCATGCAGGCATTATCATCGCAGAAAAATTTGCTGGCCTTGGTTACAATGTGACAGCAATAGATGTTTACGGGACCGTGGACGAGGATATTCTCTCAAAAATGGAATCCGATTATGGTATATTAACTTCAAAGGACCCTATACATGTTGCTGGATTCGAGCTTATAGTAAGTCCTGCGCATCTGGATCCGGAATATGCCATGCTCGCAGATGCCAGGGAAAAGGGCATTGATATCATTACCCATCACAAAGCCGTGGGTTTGATATTGTCCATGACTGGTGTTCTTGATGGTGCTACTGTGATCGAGATAACAGGTTCAAAAGCCAAAACAAGTTCTGCATCCCTACTTGCTGAAATGCTTTCAAGGAAGATGAAGGTCATACTCCATACTTCCAGAGGCCTTGAATTGTGGGAACAGGGACATTCCAGTACAGTTCACCTTGGTTTAAGCATAGCTCCCGGAAGCATATTGCTTGCAGTTGACATGCTGGCTGAGTTAGATATTGCTGCAGATTGCTATATTCTTGAAATTTCAATAGGTCTGACCGGATTTGCTGATGTGGGGATAATTACCACATTGGAACCTGATTACAGGATAGCGGCTTCAACTTCTGATGCAAGCGATTCCAAGATGGGGGCACTTTCCCAATGCAAACCAGAAGAGGTATTCTTCCTGAATGCAAGGGATTGTAAGGCAGTGGCTAAGGCAGGGGAAAATGGCAGGACGTTTTTCACGTTCAGTGATTCTGCAGAAGTGAACGCTGATCTTAAGCTTAATTTTGAGGACGACTCTTTAGTTATGGATCACAGAGATGTTAGTTTTACCTCACCACTATCGTCCAGTTACAATTACAGGTCATATGCGACTGCTTTTGCAGCTTCAGTTTCCGTGGCAATGTGGATGGGAGTATCTACAAAGGATATATCCAAAGTCATTGGCTCTTTTGAAGGTTTGCAGGGAAGGATGCAGGAGAAGGAACTTTCCGGAAGAAAGCTAATTGATAATTCCAATTCCGGCATGGATATACGCTCAGCAGAAAGCTCATTGGATTATGCTTTGAATAAAAGTAAGACCGAGTCCAAAAGAATTATAATGGTGCTTGGGGAAGAAGCTGCCCAGGTTTGTGAAGGTCTTCCCCCTGAGAAGGTTTCAGAGTTTGTCATGAGGCGTGGTAATGATATAGGACAGTTGATACTAGTGGGTGAAAGGATGCAGGGGATAGGTGGGGTAAATGTTGCATATGCTCCCGGAATAGGGGAAGGGCTTGAAACGGCACTTGAAGTCTCTTCACAAAGTGATATTATATTGTCGTGTGTGAAATGTTTCAGGTGATACAAGCTCCTTTTATAATTGATTTTATCTTTATTTTATCCTCTGTTTTTTTGTTATGATTAGTGCTTTTATACGATAAAGAACTAGATAGTGCAGAAAACACCTATACTTTAAGTATACTATTTAATACGAAATTTAACAATTATACTAATTAGATTACTCTAGTAGAAAATAAAAGGGATCGATATGGCGGAAAACGATATCTCAATAATACACCCGCGGCCCAGTTCTATCGTGGCTGCGTTGTACACGTTACGTGACCTGAATGTTGATGTTGCTATACTTCACGGTCCACCTGGCTGCTCATTCAAACACGCAAGACTTCTTGAAGAAGACGGGATCCATGTTGTTACCACTGCCCTTGATGAGAATGGCTTTGTCTTTGGAGGACGCGATGAACTCTCATCTTTGCTTACCAAGGTAAATGAGATGTTCAATCCAAAGCTCATCGGTGTTGTAGGAACATGTGCCAGTATGATCATTGGTGAAGAACTTCGTGAACCTGTCCAGGATGCAAATCTGGATGTACCTGTCATTGAGGTGGAAGTGCATGCAGGATATCCTAATAATACCAAAGGTGTTTTGATAGCACTGGAATCTGCATGTGATGCAGGCATCATTGATCCGGAGGAACTTGGAAGGCAGAAGATCCTTCTTGAGGAAGCAACAAATGTTGAGAAACGCCACGGTGCAGCAAGCAGGGAATACCTGACTCCTTCACGTGGAGATCTGAAGTACAAGGTAGCTGAGAAGGTTATCGACTATTTGAAAGAGGGTAAACGTTGTCTCACTATTATGAATGCTAAGAAGGAGACTGGTTATATGTTCGCTGACATCACCGTCGCCATTAATGAAGTGGCTTCACAGCTTGGCATGGAAGATAATGTCATCAATATGGCAAATGTGGACGATACCCTTGGTCTTCCTCGGGTGCGCCACCATGCAAAGTCCATAATGGATGACTTCACGGAAAAAGGAATCACAATCCATGAGAACATCGGGGGTATGGATGAGTACCCGATTACTGGTGAAAAGGTCAGTGGACTGATCACTGAAAAGTACAGCGACTTTGACTTTGCTGTTATCACTGGTGTACCTCATGCAATACCCATGGACAACCTCCAGGAAATGGAAGTTATATCCGTTACCAATGGGCCCAGACAGGTTATTCCATTAAAGGAAATGGGACATGAAAATGTTATTGTAGAGATCGATCTGCATCCAAAGACACTTGGAGTGAACAACATTGTTGAATCCGAGTTCGGAGCAACGATACGAGAAGTTGCAAAAGATATGCTGGAAAGGAATTCGGAGGCTGTTTGATGGCACAGAAAAGGATAGCCATTTACGGTAAAGGCGGTATCGGCAAATCCAGTACTGCTTCAAATGTTGCAGCCGCCTGTGCTGATGAAGGCTATAAAGTTATGATTATTGGGTGTGACCCGAAAAGTGATTCATCCATTACGCTTCTTGGTGGCAAGAGGATACCAACAATTCTGGACCTTCTGAGGCAGAAGCTTGATGTCACTGAGAAAGATATTGTTCATGAAGGTTACAAGGGTGTAAAATGCGTGGAAGTCGGCGGTCCTGAGCCTGGTATCGGATGTGCCGGTCGTGGTATAATTGTTGCTATACAGAAACTGAGAAAAGTATGCACTTCCATAGATGATATGGATCTTATCATCTACGATGTTCCTGGAGACATTGTGTGCGGTGGGTTTGTTGCACCTATACGCAAAGGACTTGTTAATCAGGCTTATATTCTCACATCAGGTGAATACATGCCACTCTATGCTGCAAATAATATCTGCAGGGGGCTTATTAAGATAAACACTCCACTGTCAGGTATTATCTGCAATTCCAGAAGTGTTACCAGAGAAGAGGATATCGTAAAGAAGTTCTCAGAAGAGATCGGCAGCAAACTCATGGCTTTCATTCCAAAGGAACAGATCGTCCAGGATTGTGAAAGGGATGGTTTCTCTGTGCTTGAAAAAGCCCCTGATTCACCTGTTGCAGGTGTTTATCGTGAACTTGCGCATACCATCATGTCCAATGAGGGTTCAGTTATGCCTTCAGCTCTTGAAGATGAACGGCTACGTGAACTTACACGTTAAAGGTTGATCGCAATGTCCGACACACCTTCGAAACCGGAAACAAAAGAAATACCGAGGATACTCCTGTCCGCAGGCAGTTCTTCCTCAGGCAAGACTACTATTACCATTGGTCTGCTTGCGGCTCTTACTGAGGCCGGGTATAAGGTCCAGCCGTATAAAGTGGGACTGGATTACATAGATCCCAGTTACTATTCTGAAATTACAGGCCGCAGAGCTCGTAATATCGATGGTTTCCTGATGGATGAAGAAGGTGTGCGGGATGTTTTCATACATGGTACAGAGGCTGACGGTGATGCTGATATTGCCATCATCGAAGGTGTACGTGGCCTGTATGAAGGCTTTGACAGCTTTACGGATACAGGCAGCACTGCACAGATAGCCAAGATACTGAAATGTTCTGTAATTCTTATTATCAATGCAAGGAGCATTACCCGCTCTGCTGCGGCCCTTGTAAATGGTTTCAAGGACTTCGATAAGGATGTGCACATAACCGGTGTTATCCTCAACAACATAGGCGGCCCCAGGCATGAGAAAAAAGCCACCGAGGCCATTGAACACTATACAGGTATTCCTGTTATTGGTGTTATCCGCCGCAATAATTCAATGAAGATATCCATGAGGCACCTTGGTCTTGTTCCTGCAATAGAGGAACGCCGCCGGGCTGATAATTACGATGAAAGGATAGATTTCATTAAAACTACTATTAAAGATGGCATCCAGATAGACCGTCTGCTGGAAATGGCTCACACAGCTCCTGCTCTTGAGCGTCCGCCAAAGACTGTTTTTACGCCCCGTGAAATTGAAGGCGAGCGTCCGGTAATCGGTGTTGCCCTTGATGAAGCTTTTAATTTCTATTATCATGACAATCTTGAATTGCTTGAAATGGCAGGAGCTGAGATAAAATACTTCAGCCCTATCCATGACAAAAAACTTCCGGATGTCGACGGTCTGTATCTTGGCGGCGGCTACCCCGAACTTTTCGCCGCAGAACTCGAGAATAATGTCTCAATGCGTGAGGATATCCTTGATGCGTCACTCTCCGGTCTGCCTATCTATGCTGAATGTGGCGGTCTCATGTACCTGACCGAGAAACTCAGCACAGGTGTTAAAGGACAGGGAGCTCATAACATGGCCGAGATGCCTGAATCCACACACGACATGGTCGGTGCACTTCCAGGTCATACTTTAATGGGTCACAAGCGCGTGGTCAGCTATAATATTGGTTCACTTGCTGTGGATTCTGTTATTGGTAAAACAGGAAACTCTTTCCGTGGTCATGAATTCCACCACTCTGAAGTTACCGATATCCCTAAAGACGCGAAGTTCGCTATCAAACTTTCCAGAGGTACTGGAATAATTGATGGTTGGGACGGGCTTACGGTGAACAATACGCTGGGATGCTATGCTCATCTGGTTGCGAGTTCTTACAGGGAGTTCGCGGGGAGTTTTGTTGATTTTGTGCTTCAGATTAAATAAAATCAATTTTATTTCTCATTCAATCATTTTAACAACAATTCCCTCCAAAATATTATCATAACCATTTTTGGGAGTTGGATACATGCAATACATCGTTTTTACAGACCTTGACGGCACCTTGGTAGATCACGATACATACTCGTACGAGGCAGCACTGCCAGCAATTAACCAATTAAAGGAAAAAGACATACCGCTTATATTCTGTACCAGCAAGACCAGAGCAGAGATTGAGGTCTATGTGGATAAGCTGGATATTGTACATCCTTTCATATCTGAGAATGGAGGAGCTATTTTTATTCCACATGGGTATTTTGATGTGGACTTTGTTTCTTCCAGGTCCACGGATAAGTATGATATAATTGAGCTTGGTACGGATTACAATCTACTGAGGAACGTGTTGTTGAATATAGCGGCATCAGGGGGGTTTGATGTAATGGGTTTTGGTGACATGACTGATGTAGGGGTGAGCGAGGATACCGGGCTTGATCAAGAGTCTGCCTGTCTTGCGAAGCAGCGGGAGTATGATGAAGCTTTCAAACTGGATGGTGACGAAAGCGATGCTGAGAAGTTAATTAGGGATATCAGGGCAAAGGGACTCAACTATACACGTGGCGGAAGGTACTGGCACATAATCGGTGACAACGATAAGGGAAAAGCGGTTCGAATTCTCACACAGATATATCGGAAACAATTCGGGGATGTAAAAACTGTTGGACTTGGTGATAGTCTTAATGACTATCCCATGCTAAAAGTGGTGGATATTGCTTTTCTTGTGCAGAAACCAGGTGGGAAATATGATTCAAATATCACGGATGAGAGGGTCAACAGGGTTGGAGGTGTCGGCCCTGTGGGATGGAATATGGCGATATCAGGTCTGGTAAAATGATCATGGACATTGTTATTTTTTTGTGTTGTTTTTACTTGTAATATATTATTCAAGTTCATTTTCGTGAGTTGTTGCTTATCATTATTTATACGGTCAATGCAGAATATATATTTGGGAGACTTAGCATTTGACTTTGATAATCCATAGCTTCCGGGCTTATGGGTAGGGCCATCAATGTAGATTGTGCCGAAATCATCACGAAGATGGGGTAGAAGATGATTCGATTAAAGAATATACTTCCTAAAGCATTCTTAATTGGTATTGTGGAAATGGTGGACATTGCAGGTGTCCAAAAGACATACCAATGGATGACTTCTATTGGTATCAAACTTGCTGATATCGAAGGACCGGGATTTGAAGGGGCCTGGGAAGATGATATAAACTATTTACCGATTTGTCCTTTTGGCAACGAATTAATTGATTTCAACAACATCTATGGTGAAACACCTTCCCAGTTCAATGCACTTATCAATTTTGTAAATAAGCTGAAAGAAGAATCTGATGAACCATGGAATTTTCCTGCTCTTTCAAGCGTGATTGGCATACTTCATAACAGCTACAGCAAACGTCGCGCTGAGCTTGCTGATACAAGGATATACAATGTAGGCAGTAAGTCAGTTATGAGCAATGTAAAAGTGTACAACGAAGAAGCCATTGAAAAGACCAGGATGACAAAAGAACAGGTAAGTGAACTGCTTGACCGTTCTTTTTGTATATATAGGATAGAATATCTTGAAAAGGAGTGAGCATCTTGAATTATTCCGAAGCTCTCAAGATATATGAAAACAGCATCCAGATTTTAAAAGAGAACCAACATGAAAATGGTGGATTTTATGCAAGTCCGCCAGGTACACGTTATCCGTTCATATACCCAAGAGACCATTCTGTGGATATTCTTGGGGCTGTAGCTGCCGGGATGCTGGATGAGGCAAAAAAAGCTCTTGAATTCGTTCTTAATGCACAGAAACCACTCGGGGAATTCTCCCAGAGGTATGACGTCGATGGTAATGATGCAAGTTATAAGGACCTTCAAATAGACGGTAATGGTCTTGTGCTCTTTGCCCTCGGTAAATATTTTGAAGCTACTGGTGCCTCCTTTTTTGATGAGATGGCAGACAGGGCTTTCGTAGAAAAACATTGGGAGAAGATTGAAAAAGCTGTTGGATTCATTCTCATGAACAAGAATGATGAGGTGGACCTGATCCATACTATCAACAGTATTCATGAATATCCTGCTTACGAACATGGTTTTGAGATATATGCTAATTGTGCTTGCTGTGCTGGAATATTATCTTCTGTGAAAATGGCTGAGGCTCTGGGTAAGGAAGTTTCTGAATGGAAGGCTGAGGCAGAAAAGATACGTGAATCCATCCTAACTCGTCTGTATAGTCCCCGAAGAAGGTCATTTATCAAATGTATCCGGGTCAAAGACCGTAACAGTAAACCCATAGGGTATGATGCTTTTGCATCAACTGTCATCGATGTGGATGCAGTAGAATATTCACCTGCCTATTTTGAGCTTCTGGATGATTCTGATATTAAGATAAAATCCACGGTAAAAAGAATACATGAAAGATTGTGGGACTCTGAGATAGGCGGGCTTAACAGGTATCCTGAATACTGGGGAAGAAACAATGGAGGTTATGGTCCCTGGTGCCATTTTACATGTCAACTGGCTAATCATTATGTTGAAACTGATAACATGGATATGGCAGAAATGTATCTGGGATGGGTGGTGGACATGGCCCACAATCACATGCTGCCTGAACATATTTCCACGATTGACAGGTTTGAACTCTGGTTAGAGGATTATACAAATGCCAACATACTGAGGGAAAGTAAAATGACCATGATCAAGAATGTACGCTCTCATCCAAAATGGAATGATGGTCTGGCTTATGTGACAATTCCTCTGATATGGCCACATGCGGAATATCTTCGTGCTTACAACAATTTTGTCAATAGATTTGGAGCTGGCAATTCTTCTAAATGAAAGTGTGAATTTGGGACTATGTCATTAATAGTCAAAAGGGGACTGGGGTTAAATGGATTTTTATCAGGAAAAAATAACAACGATACATGATTTTTCAAATGACGGTGACATGATAATAAATCATCTGCAGGAACTTGTAGTAAGCAGACGTTCAGCCTTAATAATTCCTATGTTATATTCGGAAATAGAAAATCCAAGTCTTGTGAATATCGTTTATGAACTGAACAAATGTAATTTCATTTCGGAAATTATCATTGCATTAGCTGCCAGCAACAAAGAAGAGTACGAGGAGGTGGTTCGTTTCTTTAAGAACCTGAACCTGATCCATTTAGTTGTATGGTGTAATGGTCCGTGTGTTTCAAAGGTCATTGAAGATATGAAAGAAAAAGGCCTGGATATTTCCCAGTTCAAAGGAAAAGGAAAAGATGTCTGGTTGGCTATGGGTATTGCGACTCTTGATGCATATGCTATTGTACTTCACGATGCGGATATACTTACATATTCCAAGAGTTTTCCTGCTAAATTGCTATATCCGATACTCAATCCGAAATTAAACTTCCTTTTCAACAAAGGATATTATGCACGCATCAATAAAGAAAACAGGATGATGTATGGGAGGGTATTCAGGCTTTTTGTCAGACCTTTTATCGAAGCATTACAAACAGATGTAGGCTATAAATCGGAAGTTCTTGATTATCTTCAGGCATTCAGGTACACTCTTGCAGGTGAATTTGCCCTCACATCCGATATAGCACTTCATTTAAGGTTTCCGGCATCTTGGGGGCTTGAAGTGGGTCTTCTTGCCGAGGTATATAGGAACAGTTCGTTGAAACGAACATGTCAAACTGATCTTGGTTTCTACGACCATAAGCACAAAGATACCGGGGAAAATATCAGCGAAGGCCTTTCAAAGATGGTCAATGATATTGTATTGACTTTACTCCGTATAGCCAATGAAACAACAAGCATACAGATATCGAAGCCCTTTATTCAGGGATTGTACGTTAAATACAGGCGCTCTGCACAGGATTTGATTCGCCAGCATTATGCCGATGCGATCTGTAATAATCTGATATATGATCGGCATATTGAGGAAAAGTTTGTTGAAGTTTTCTCCGATATCCTTCTGAAGACTGGTAATTCATATCTTGAAGTCGATAAGAGTGTCCAGATGCCTGACTGGAAACGGGCACTTTCAGCAGTACCTGACTTGAGAGAACAACTGAAGAATGCAGTTGTAAAAGACCTTGAACTTATATAAAGACTGAAGGGAAAGCTTATCTTTAAACAGGAGTTCTTTATTGTTTAAAGAATTGTAACTATTCAGCCTACCACAATTAGCCTATTGATACTGATTTAATCAAAACGGAGATGTTTGCTCACTAACAACCTAAGAATCAAAAAAGCAATCAATGGCAACAATCAAAATTAATGATCCTAATAAAATGTAGGTCTCAACTTTTTGTCAAGATTGCTATTGATAGTGTTTTTATCAGGCTGAATAGTTACAAAGAATTTTAATATAACATTTTCATTAAATCTTTCATAGAACATGAAGGTGCATGATAATATGGATAATGTCATTTTGGAAAAAGGGCGTAAGATAGCTTATTTTTCAATGGAGATTGGATTAAAGAAGGAGATTCCGACCTATAGCGGCGGTTTGGGTATACTGGCAGGCGATACAATAAGGGCAAGTGCTGATCTGGGACTTCCACTTATTGGTGTCACTCTCCTGAACAGAAGGGGATACTTTATGCAGAAACTGGATTCTGCAGGCAGGCAAACCGAACATCCCCAAGAGTGGTCTCCAGCTGATTTCATGAAGCTTTTGTCTGCTGAAGTGACTGTTCAAATTCATAATAGAGACGTGAAGGTAAAAGCATGGCTTTATGAACACCGAAGCCAGACCCGGGAAACAGTTCCTGTGCTTTTCCTGGATACGGATGTTGAAGGTAATTCTTCGGAAGACCGACAGATCACATATAGTCTTTACGGCGGGGATAGAAAATATCGGTTGAAGCAGGAAATGATATTGGGAATCGGTGGGGTCCGGATGCTGAAAGAGCTTGGTCATTCCATAACCAAATATCATATGAATGAAGGTCATTCCAGTCTTCTGGCCCTTGAATTACTACGTCAGAATGGCACTTCTCTCTCTACGGTCAAAGAACTGTGTGTTTTTACCACTCATACACCTATTGAAAGCGGACACGATGTATTCTCACATGATCTTGTTATGGAGTTGATTGGGAATAATTCGGATTTTGAGATCCTGAAGAAGTATGGTGGAGAGCACCAGTTGAATATGACTGTCCTTGGCCTGAACCTTTCCAACTATGTCAACGGTGTTGCAAAAAGACACAGGCAGATATCTGAAAAAATGTTCCCCGGATACAAGTTCAATTCGATTACAAATGGTGTTCATTCCTATACATGGGTTTGCTCTCATTTCAGAACGCTTTACGATAAATACCTTCCCGGATGGGCAAATGAGCCGGAGCTCCTTGTCAGGGTCCGCAGCATACCAGATGGCGAAATATGGGAAGCCCACGGTAATGCAAAAAAAGAGCTGATAGATCATGTTAACAGTGAATGCGGAACTGATATGGATTATGATACACTGACTATTGGTTTTGCCAGACGTATTACTGAGTACAAAAGGCCTACTTTTATCTTTTCAGACCTTAAAAGACTCAGAAAGGTGAATGAAGCCGGAAAGATACAGTTGATCTTTGCAGGAAAGGCTCATCCACGTGATATTCAGGGTAAACAGTTCATTGAAAGCATATTCAGGTATGCTGAAGAACTCAAAAGCGAAATAAAGATCGCCTATCTGGAAAATTATAATATGGATCTCTCCCTGAAAATAATATCAGGTGTGGATATCTGGCTGAACAATCCTAAAAAACCACTTGAAGCCTCCGGCACAAGTGGTATGAAGGCAGCTCATAACGGTGTCGTTAATTTCAGTGTGCTTGATGGCTGGTGGATAGAAGGGTGTGTGGAAGGCGTAACCGGATATGCCATCGGACCTAAACCCGAAGTGGACAAGTCCCCGGAACAAGTAGAAATGATGGAACTTGATGACCTTTACAATAAACTTGAATACATCATGATCCCAAAATATTATCAGAGAAAGGACGAGTGGATAAATCTCATGAATAACTCCATTGAGATGATAGCCTACTATTTCAACAGTCACAGGATGATGCACCGTTATGTTACTGAAGCCTACCTTTGAGAGAGGGTTCAGGCTTCTTTTTCGAATTTTTTAATTTATTCTGCATGCACCCGATTTTGTTGTTCTGCTTTTATTCTTACACCAGTCATTATTTTGAAATTGCAGATTCCAGTCCACTATGGTTAAATAGTTAGTCCAATATTTGAATCCATATACATTCTTACACATATTCTTATTTAATTCAGGTGAACTTTTTGATCGGAAAACTTGTCAACGATAGGGTAAAGGCCGGGAAACAGGCTATCAATGAGCTGTATAATACCGGGTATTACGGACGTCCAAAGGGCGATGTTCTTGAACTCACACTTGTTGAAGCAGCATATCTGCTTTACAAGAGCAAACTTGAGATTGCCATGGATGAAAAACCTCTTACATTTGAGGAGTTTTTCACAGAAGCCTCAAAAAGGCAGCAGTTCTTTGAGCTGAAGTACATCGTTTACAAAGACCTTCGTGAGAGAGGTTACTATGTCCAGCCCAGTGTTACTGATTTCAGGGTATATCCAAGGGGGGGCCACCCAGGCAAGACCCAGGCAAAGATGTTTGTCTACGTAAGATCCGAGCGTATCCCCATGCCTATTAAGGACCTTCTTTCCCAGTACACTGCAGCGGTGAATGTTCGCAAGCAAATGGTGCTTGCCATCGTTGATGAAGAAAGTGATCTCACTTATTATGAGGTCAAAAAAGCAGATATAAAGGGGAGCATGGAGACAATTTTACCACAGGATGAACCAATTCCTGCAACGATGCTGGAGGACCGTGTCCTTATATGGGATGAACAGGCCTCACATCTGCTCTATGAAGATGGTTTTTACGGCAAACCTCTTGATAATGAACGTCTTCAATTATCCCTTGTAGAATCTGCATACATGCTGGAGCAGGGTGTCATAAAGATAAAGGATGGCACAACGGGCAATATTCCTGACCTTGCCGAATTCTCAGAGACAGCATCCTCTATTGATCCTGATTTTGAACGCAAGTATAGCACATATGTTGACCTTCGAAGCAGAGGTTTTGTTCCAAAGACCGGTTTTAAGTTCGGTACTCATTTCAGGGTATACAATGAAGTTAAATCCCTGAGCAAGCTTCCTCATTCGGATCACCTGGTCCATGCAATTCCGCAGGACTATGAATTCTTCCTTCCTCTCATGTCCAGGGCAGTAAGACTTGCCAACAGTGTCAGGAAACAGATGCTATATGCTGTGGAATTTACAAGTGGTCTTGAGTATATCGATATCGGCAGGATAAAGATGTAAGTGTCAATGCAAATGTAAAAATTCTGCTCAAACTTATATAATATACCTGTCTTTGCTTTAGCAGATGTTTGACATAATAGCAGTGGACATTTCAGGACGTCATAAGACCGGTGACGAATATCTTATGGTATGTGCAGCTGTTGCTGCATCCGTTACCGCTGATCACGTAGAGAAAGTCAACCAGATAGCCATCAGATCCTTCAGGAGCAGATCTGCCCCTGACGTCCCGTATGTTGTGAAGATGATTGAAGCTACCGTTTCAGAACTCAGGTTCGGTGGTACCATCGTCACAGAAGCAGGTGATATGTACAATAAACCCCAATGGGTTATTGACAGTATGTTCTCTGCTGATTTCAAATATCAGGAATCCTTGAGCGAAAGAAGATGCATTGAGATCGCTCATCATGTATCACTTGGTTCAAGAAAACTCCTTCTTAAAGAGATGGGCATTCAATGACCATTCAGGAAATCAGGGTATCCCTATGAAAAGTGTTATTTTAGTAAAGCGGAATGACCCAAGGTCTGAAGATGGCAAGAACATACTTCAGTTGAATGAGCTCAGGGAACTGGCTGAAGCGGCAGGTTATGAAGTTCTGTGTGAACTAACCCAGACCAGGCATCCTGACAGGAAGTTTCATCTTGGGAGAGGAAAGGTGGATGAATTAGCTCAAATGGTCGTTCATCTGAAACCTGATAAGATCATATTCCATAATCCGTTAAGCACGATGCAGATATACAATATCTCCGAAATATGTCGCTGTGAAACCATAGACAAATTCCAGCTAATTCTGGAGATATTCGCAACCAGAGCAACTACTCACCGTTCCAAACTACAGGTCGAACTGGCAAGGCTCCAGTATGAGCTTCCAAGGGCCAGAGCTGTGATATCTATCCTTAAAAAAGATGAGAGGCCGGGCTTTATGGGTCTTGGAGGCTACGAGGATTCCTATGCACAGGATATAAAGAATCGGATGATACGTATCAGTAAAGAACTGGAAACGATACAGAAGGACAACGAATCCCTCCGGGCTCACAGGCACTCCCGGGGTTTTTCACTGGTGGCACTTGCCGGGTATACCAACGCAGGAAAAAGTACCCTTTTCAATGCTCTTGTAGGTGAGAATGTCGAGTCTAAGGATATGTTGTTCACCACACTACTTCCTACAACCCGCTGTTTGAATGTAGAGGGCCGTGATGTTTTGCTAACGGATACAGTAGGATTTATTGAAGATCTTCCTCACTGGATGGTGGATGCTTTCAGATCAACCCTTGATGAAATATTCCTTGCAGATGTTCTTCTTCTTGTTGTTGACTCTTCAGAAGATCCGGAAAATATACGCAAAAAATTGCTTGTATGTCATGAAACGATGTGGGACCAACTGCAGGACGTGTCTATTGTTACAGTTTTCAACAAAACTGATCTTGTAGATGAAAAAGAACTGAAGGAACGTATGTTGGATCTTGGTTATCTTGCTCCTAATCCCGTAGCTGTGTCTGCAAAAAGTGGTTTTGGGTTTGATGATTTAAAAGCGCAGATACGTAATCAACTTCCTGAATGGGAGCGGATCAGTCTCTCTTTCCCCATGTCCGAGGAAGGGATGTCCCTTGTAGCATGGATATTTGATGAGGGTCTTGTTCATAATATAGTGTACGATAAAGGTATTTCAATCGATTTTGAAGCGAGGGACAAGATTATAAATAAAGCCATTTCTTTAGTGGAAAAACTACCTTAAAATACATGATATTTGGTGCTGAACTATTTTATTAGCAGCGCTATATATATATGCTATAAGGTTGTTTGTATGTATGCGAACGGGTATATCTTCTCTAATGTACCACCAATCCTATCCAACCACCCAACCAATAAAATTCTATTACCCGTTCGCAACCAACTATTTTTAAATTATCTTTATAAACTCTGAAGACTAAGATACTTCTATGAAGTTCGATCTTCACGTTCATTCCTGTTATTCAAAAGATAGCAATGCCAGTCTTGATAATATTCTTGAATATGCATCCAAAAACGGGCTTGACGGTTTTGCCATATGTGATCATGATGTCATAGAAGGTGGCATGGAATGTTCCAGAAGGGCAAAGGAAATCGGTTCGGATATTATTGTCATACCAGGGGTGGAAGTAAGTTCATCCAAAGGTCATATTCTTGTACTTGGTATCCGTGAACCTATAGAGCCGGGACTAAGTCCTGAAGAAACCATCAAAAAAGCACGACAACAGGGAGCTGTTGTAGTTATTCCTCATCCTTTTAAAATGACATCCCACGGCATCGGCTATGTTGAAGGGCTGGATACTGATGCAGTGGAAGTGTTGAATTCCCGTTGTGTAACTGATGGTCCAAATAACAAAGCCAGAAAAGCTGCTCAGGAACTGGGATTTCCCATGGTCGGTGGAAGTGATTCTCACGAAGCAGAGATGGTTGGCAGGTCATATACAAATATAGACGCAGAGTCCGGAACAGTTGAAGCTGTGCTTGATGCCATACGCAAAGGCCATACCAGTCCCGGTGGTGGAAAAACTCCAACGTCCTTTGTTGTAAAACAGATGTTTGTCGGTCATTTGAATAAACTTGGAAGACGTCTTGGAATAAGATAATAAGATCAGATGAAGTTCTCTTAACTTAGATATCTGCGAGAATTCCAGGTATGTCTTCCGGTTTTTCCAATACTGTTATACCTTCAAGTTCTTTGATGATGTCCACATTTCTTGCATCGATATCCCTTACTTTCAGTTCAACAGGCCCGCCTTTTATAGCATTGAAATTGCAAAGTTCCTTGCAAATTCCACAACCACTACATTTAAGCAGGTCTATCTGGTCGCTTATAGCATTATTAGGACAGCTATCTCTTGGTGGGCATGGATCACATTTCTGGCATAGTTCCCTGGCAATGCCATATGGAAGTTCCGATACCACGACACCTGCAATGTCAACAGGCACGATATAGACCGGCACGCTTCCTTTCACAGCCTGCGCAACAGCGTTATTAACAAGTGAATCTGCAGTGCCGTGTGCTATCTTGGATACGGTGTTGGAGGTGGCCGGGGTCACGATAAGTGCATCATATTTATCGAGCAGGAAACGTCCTGTTTTTGGCCAGCTTTTTCCCTGCTGAGTCTCAAGTAAGATCTCTTCAAGATATTCACCACAGGATATTGTTTCCAGTTCGCTCTCAAGTCCGTACATCCTTACAACTTCTTCGGCAGCACTAGAAAGGAAAGTGTTCACTCTGATGTCGTTCTCACTTTTGAGTTGTTTGAATATCCCGAAACTGGATGTAAGGAAATGACCGGCTCCGGTAATTCCCCATGCTATCGTTTTTGTCATGGGGAGAAAATAGTCTTTTTCGTATTATACTCTTTTCATTGGGACAGTTCAGAGATATCCATAAAGCAATTTCATTGCTTCTTTTTCATTATCTCCGCCGCATTTGTCTACTATGTCCCCATATGCTTTGATAAGTTTGAGGTATCTATCCTCGGATGTAAGCTGATATCTGGTTGCATGTATGCATGCTTCAATTACTCCGAAAAGACCACGGTTAGGGGCTCTTATTAGTGGCTTATTCATACGGGTTCCTACAGGCACAAGTTCTGTTACAAGTGCTTCTGATGTAAGTTTAGTGTTCGTACAATCAAAAGCGATCCAGCACTGGGCTTTTTTAAGAGCAGCAAAATTCCTGCCACCTATATTCACGCTTTCAAAATCAGAATCATCAAGGTCAGTAAATGTTGAATTGACGAAGACCAAAGGGTCCAAAGTAATATTTACGACGAGAGTTTTCTCTGAAAGCACATTGTTGTAGGTATTAGAACCTTTGAACATACGTACGAATAATTTGTCTTTTTTCCGGATGATGCCCATGGGGGCGGCGTTTGGTGTCCATCCTCTGCTCGTTGTAACAATGGTTTCTGATATGCCGTCATAAATACCATAATTGTCATATTTTATCTTATTAAGCATTAGAACCTGACTCCTGCAAGCAATGAGATAAACAGACCTGCAATTACAATGTCTGCCGTGGACCCTGGATTTATTTTTCTTTCCAGAAGCTCTTCATCCAGTTTTTTTATCAATGGTAGTATAGTATTAAAGTCTTCATTCGTTTTATATATTTCTCCAAATATTAATTTTGCCTGCCCTGACACATAAGTAGCAGTTTCATCATCGTACTTAGTACTGATGAAGGTGTCTTCATTCTCAGCAAGTGTTTTCAGAAAAGCATAGACGGTTACGTCATTGATGTCAGTTTTAACCTTTGGATTAAGGTTACCGTTCATACCATCAATTATTATTTCAGCACAATTAGCACATCTTTTAAAACCAGTGACCCACTCGTTTGCTATCAGGTCGTATCCCCTGGCAATATCCATTAGTTTGTAGAGACTCATGTCCTTTTCGTTTAGCTCATCAATAGCTTCCTGATTCTGAAGATCGAACTCATCTGCAGGATTTACCTTTACGGCTGCCGCTTCAAAACAGCTATAAAAGTTAACAGAATCTGATGTGTCCGTATTCTTTACGATTCTGTATGCGCATTCCACCAACTGTTGGATGGTAAAAGGTTCATCCTCCTGAAGTATCTCTCCGGCAGCCATTGCAAGGGGCATTAGCAGTATAAATGCTCCAAAATGAGTATTTCCGCCTCTTTGCCATCTTGCACTCTCGGTAACAGCATTCCTGATAAACCTGCCAATACCCTTTGTCTCTGATGAAACTTCCTCTATGACTGGATAAATACCGGTGGCTGATGCCAGGAAATGCTCGTAGCGTGTATCCTCATAGTCATTATGCCTGTCAATATTCCCCGGTTTTGGGGAGGCGGAAACTTCCAGGCACATTGCAAGCTGGGCGCAGCGAGCAATGTAGGATGGGAGAGGATAGTTCCCTCTGTCTATTGCATAAAGTGAGTCTTTCATGTCTGCTTAATTCTTTGAGCCATTGATGGGCTTTTTAGCATTTTCAATTATGTAATCTGCTAGCTCTTTTTTCAGGCGCATATATTCTGCATCTGAAAGTCCTAATGTTTCCAGTACCCCATCTCTGAGATAACAGGGTTTTGATAACTTACAGCACCATGCAAGGCTTCCAAAACAAGTGCTATCTCCATATTCTAACATAGTACCTTTAGCAAATTCCATTTTAGTGTCTGCAAATTCCTGCGCAGAGTAACCAAGTTTTGCGATGCTATTATGTATGGGACATTGTTTAACAGGCATACAACAAAATGCCAGTCCTCTCAGGTCTCCTTCTCCTCTGCAAATATGCTTTGGTGCATTGTACCAACCCATATCTTTCTGCTGGATCGATATTCTGTTGACAAGGTTACTTACAAGCCCTGGTTGCTCAAGAACTCCCCGTGCAACGGAAACCATCTCTGCTCCTCTTGTGAACATATTTTTTGCAGCATCTATGTTAGTTACGGAGTTGTTACATATAAGGAATATTCTTGTGGAATCGCGTACGTTCTTTATAAGTTTGAGGTCAGCTCCGGCACCTTCCTGCATTGCATCAAGATGAAGTATATCAGCTCCTGCAGCTTCTATTTGCTTTACCAGCTCAATGTCATCAACTACATTTGCACGTACCTTGACAGAAAGTACAACACCGGTTTCCTTGATTTTGCCAATCCATTCACAAAGTTTTGTAAGGTCACTGAGAAGTGCCTGTCCAATACCGATATCTGTTATCTCCTTTTGCCTGCAATGAGCATCCAGTTCCAAAATGGCACCTGCTTCCTTTACAATTTTGGCAGCTTCAATCAGAGGTTCTATCGTTGCACTTCTTACATTGACGCCTACAATAGGTCCTTCAGCTACTGCTTTGATCTCATTTTCAATGAGCTTTAAAGGCTCGTCCGATACAAAATCGTCTCTGCCTCTTGCAAGCATTTCAGATGCTGCCTTCTGTGTTGCAGCGTCAAGGTTGTATCCTCCAATTATTACAAGACCTGCATCCTTTGCTTTTTCATTTGCAAAACTACTGTTGGTTATTCCTCCCATGGGAGCAAGTGCAATTGGGTTTCTGAAAGAGAAATTACCGACCTTAATATCAAAAATATTATCTGACAAGTTTTTACCTCTGGAAAATATGAATTAGTATTATGTCGCTGAATAACGGACGGTTATTTTATTAATATAACGCTGTAATTTTGATTAGGACCAAAAAAGTAGTATGAAGAAATTTTGAGTGGAATATAAATGAAAAAATCAATGCTCAAAGATTGCCCCTTAATCTCTCTGCATGCAGGATACTCCTTATTGCAAATTGCAGTGCTGCACGTCTCATGGTGCATTTTTCATCAATGCAGATCATGTGGACATTTGCAAAGGCATCTATCATTGTCTGGTTGAGTTTCTTCAGAACCCTTTCTTCTTCCCAGTAGTCTTGATTGAGGTTCTGTATCCATTCGAAGTAACTTACCACTACACCACCTGCATTTGCCAGTATGTCAGGTATGACCAATACTCCTTGATCGATCAACATCTTGCTGGCCTCAAGTGTTGTAGGTGCATTTGCCAGTTCCATGATTATCTTTGCCTTGATGTCCCTGACATTTTTCCCATCGATCTGCTTTGAAAGAGCAGCAGGTATAAGGATATCACAGTCTGATGTCAACAATTCCTCGTTGCTTATGTTTTTACTATTTGGGAAATCGAGCACGGTTCCTGTCTGGTATTTATGCTCTATTACTTTAGGAATATCAAGGCCATCTTTGTTGGCTATTCCGCCGTTGGAATCACTAATAGCACATATCCTGTATCCTCTTTCATAAAGGATCTCAGCGGCATTCCTCCCTACGTTTCCAAATCCCTGGATCGCAACACCAAGGGTGGCTTTGTCCAGATCTGTTGTTTTCAGGGCTTCCTCAAGTACATAAACCCCGCCGAGGGCTGTAGAAATATTTCTTACTTCACTGCCCCCCAGTTCAATTGGTTTGCCTGTAACTATCGAAGGGACATGCTTTCCTTTGATCCTTTCGAATTCGTCAAGTATCCAGACCATGACCTTTTCATCAGTGTACGCGTCGGGTGCAGGTATGTCCTTGAATGGTCCGATTATGTCCGATATTTCACGAATATAAGCTCTTGTTATCCTTTCCATTTCGTCCCTGCTGATTTCCTTCGTATTGACAACAATTCCACCTTTTGCTCCTCCAAAAGGTATGTTTACCAGGGCACATTTTATTGCCATCAAGAATGCAAGGTTCTTGAGGTTTTCAAGGTTAAGTTCGGGGTGATATCTGATACCTCCTTTTGTCGGTCCCCGTGCATCGTTATACTGAACTCTGTGTCCAACGAACATTTTTGTATCTCCTGAATCCATGTGGACTGGGAAATGAACCGTAAAGGAACGTTTTGGCATGTCGAGCAGGTCAATTTCTTCAGGTGAAAGGATTAGATTATCATACACATTTTCCAGTTCCATCATGCACAGGTTGCATGTATTCATGCTGTCAAAATGAATCCTTTCGATATTATTAGGTATCAATATCATTTCCCCCATTTTATGATTAACTGCTTAACGTTTTTATGCTAATGTACTAAAAGATATCGTAGGAATGATCGTATTATCGGGATAATTCTTGTGCAAAGTATTTTTAGAAAATTAGTGGATGTCTGAATTTTCAAATATGTACACAATTGATTATTGAGTAACTCAAAACCTAAATAGTATCAGTACAAACATTTAAAATAACCATAGATTAGAACTAATGGTAAAACCAAAATGTGGAGGTAAATTCATGAACTGTATTGTTTGTGGTATTGAAAGTGAAACCAAATATTGTAATGAGTGCGGGAAGGTTATGGACGAATTGATAAGAACAGTTGGGGAAAAGCGCTGGAGTGCCATTGATGATTGTTCATTCATCTATCCGATGGTTCTCAGGGTTGCAAAGGGCGAGTTCACCATTCACGATATAATCCAGGCACTGGAAGTTGAAGACTAAGCAACTTCCTCTCTTTTAAAAAAATAAAATAAAAGTAAGTATTGAACTTACTTTTTTATCCGTCAAGTATCTCTTCTGCGATGTCCCTGTAGGCATCCATTACATAAGAGATTCCGGTTACTTTTGCTGCATCTTCCGTAAGTGTCATAAGATCCTTACGTGAGAGTGTGGAAAGGTTGAACCTTCTGGAACCAGCCATAAGCTGCTGCAGGCCTACTCTTGTCTTTTCAGCATATGAGTATATACCGATAGCACCCAGTGGTATATTTTCTACGTCTGCTCCAAAGCGTTCTTGCAGTTCTTCGTAGTGTACAAAGATCTCTTCTTTCCTGTGTCCGAATTCGGAAACAGTCTTTGGAAGGTCATCTTCAGAAAGCCATTTACCAATGTTCTTACCTACCATTCCTGGGATCATAAGGCCACGGCCCATGCACACTGCCTTAAAGTATGGAGCACCCATTGCCAGAGCCTTGTAGATACCATCTTCACTTGAGAATCCACCAGCCATTGCAAGGTCTGGTACTCTCTTGCCCTTTGCAGTAAGTTTATCTGCGAATTCCTGGACAAGTGACTGCAGGTATATTGTTGGTGTTCCCCATTCTTCCATCATTGGCCATGGGCTCATACCGGTTCCACCAGGGGCACCGTCATAGGTGAGCAGGTCTATCTTAGCATCGGAGCTGTATTTGATAGCCATTGCAGTTTCTGCCATGGAGTAAGCACCGGTCTTCAATGTAATACGCTTGAATCCAAGGTCTCTGAGTCTGTCACATTCTGCGTGGAAGCCTTCTTCTGTGACGAAACCAAGTCTGGAATGTCTCTCAAATTCTCTGATAGCGCCAACCTTGAATGCTTCCTGGACAGATGCAAGTTCAGGGTCTGGTGTTACGATGTAACCTCTTTTCTTAAGTTCGATAGCACGGTCAAGGTCTTTTACTTTGATCTCTCCACCGATACATTTTGCACCCTGTCCCCATTTGAGTTCAATGGTGTCCATTTCATGCTTGCTGGAAAGGTATTCTGCAACACCCAACTTTGTGTCCTCTACGTTCATCTGAACGAGCATTTCACCGTAGCCATCATGGTATTTTTTGTAGAGTTCTATTCTACGGTCCATTTCAGGAGATTCTGTTACAAGACCGTCATTGCCTCTTTTAAGTCCTGGATCTATACCACAAACATTTTCGCCACAAACGATGGTTACGCCTGATATAGCTGCTCCAATTGCGAAGTGTTCCCAGTTCTTCCTTGCAATCTCGGTTGAGCCTAATGCTCCGGTGAAGATCGGTACCTTCATTTTTACTTTTTTATCCCATCCGTATTCTGTCTCAGTACTGACATTTGGGAATCTTGCAGTTTCCGGACCAGGGACCATATCGTCTGGCATTCCTATTGCACCGACTGCGTATCCCTGTATGTTTATGTGGGAGTAGTCAACAGGATAGTTCTTGTCTGCGCCTGCTGTAATCTCACCGAAAGGTCCAGGGTACAGAACTTCACGTCCTCTGAATGTTGATTTGAAAATTTCGCAATTTCCACGACATCCGTCCACACAACGTGTACAGATTCCTGACATCGGTACTACACTCTTAGACCTGTTAAAGGTCCGAGTGGCATCATTTGCATTTGGTTGCCTAAGGTTAGCCATGCTTTATTACTTCCTCTATTTTTGTTACTACTTTTTAAGGTCGGTCTTCCTACCTCCGACCTTTTCCTAACCGTCTGGATAGTACTAGTAGGCTAACGGTTGGTGCATGCTATTATTAATAAGTATCTATTATCTATGGTTTTTTTGCTTGGATAACCAACAACAGCCAGCCTGTTTCCGACTAGCAGTATTTAATAGTATTTGAAATTTTTAACAGTTTGGATGGATTTCTGAGTATATACTTTATCGTATCAAATTGAAACAATTGTAGTATCATAAAATCGGATAGATTATCTTAAAAAGAGAGATGTTATCAAGCCTGACTTGGGAGGGAACTGGCTATTAAATATTCATTTAAATTCTAATTTAGGTCCAATTTTCCGATGGTCTTTGGAATAACTTTTATACTAGGTCTGGGATTTATGGATTATGATTCAGGACATTGTTATTCCATTCCTGCTTGTTGGCCTCGCTGAATTGGGTGATAAAACCCAGCTTGCAGTGCTTGTCCTGTCTACAAAGACCACAAAATATGTTTCGCTACTTGCTGGTGTAATGCTTGCCTTCATATTGACGGATGGTCTTGCTATCCTTTTAGGGAATTTCATAGCAAACAGGATTCCCATGGACTATGTGCAGATAGGTGCAGGCATACTGTTCATAATATTTGGCCTAACAACGCTGCTGAACAGGAAAGATGATGATGACGATGGCTCTTATGAACTGAAAAGTCCATTTATGTCTGGATTTGCTCTAATCCTTGTTTCTGAGATGGGGGATAAGACGCAACTTGCATCTGCTCTCTTTGCCACACAGTACGATCCTGTACTTGTGTTCATAGGGGTGGTACTTGCTTTACTCATCTTGTCCTCTATGGCTGTATATGTTGGAAGGATATTAATGGAAAGGATTGACAAGAAAACCATTTCCACAGCTGCAGGTGTCCTGTTCATTGTGATTGGTGTCTCATTCTTCCTTTGAAGTACGACCATTATTAATATCTTGTAACTATTCAGCCTGATAAAAACGCTATCAATAACAATCTTGACAAAAAGTTGAAACGTAAATTTCATTAGGATCATTTATTTTGATTGTTGCTATTGATTGCTTTTTTGATTGTTAGATTGTTAGTGAGCAGACATCTCTATTTCGATGAAATCAGTACCAATAGGCAAATCGTGCCAGGCTGAATAGTTACAATATCTTTTTTGCAGTTAAAACAAAAATTAATAAAGCAGGAGTTTCTAATTAAATCAGGGAGGTTTTATCATAGTACATATACTAAGATGCAGAGACCTTGGTTTTAATGACGATTTCATTGTGGTAGACAACGATCCAAAAAAAGCTAAGGACAAAATGATAGAGCACGTAAAGGATAAGCATAAAGAAGAGTTCGAAGAACTATCTGATTTTCATCAGGAAGAGATAATTTCAAAAGTTGATTTCCTGCTGAACCGTGGCTGCGGCTGTGGTGTACTTAAACTTTAATTTAATTACACCTTACTTTTGTTTTTGGAGAGGTTCGCCTTTTCTCATTCTGGTAAAGATAAAAATTGTTGCCAGTAGGAGGGGCAATCCTATTCCTAACAATAACATACTGTATCCATGCTCTGCCGCATCGAAACCATTAGTTTTGAATAACTCGGTTTCGGTTTCAGTAACTGCTCCTGAGAAGATGAACAACAATAGTATTGTTACCAAAGTGATACCTGCTATAAGGTATCTGTTATATTTCATACCAACCATTTAGTTGTTTCATTGTATAGCTAATAAATGTTGTGACTTATGTCTAATAATTTTAAGCAGAGGCTTTATTTTTAAAAATAACGTAACTATTCAGCCTGGCACGATTTGCCTATTGGTACTGATTTCATCGAAATAGAGATGTCTGCTCACTAACAATCTAACAATCAAAAAAGCAATCAATAGCAACAATCAAAATAAATGATCCGAATGAAATTTACGTTTCAACTTTTTGTCAAGATTGTTATTGATAGCGTTTTTATCAGGCTGAATAGTTACAAAATAACTATGAAATTACAATCCTTTATGAAATTAAAAATGCGTAACAATATTGTCTTGTTTATCATAAGGTATATATGACATGGTATCCAGTCTCTGGGTGAGAGAGGAAGGACGGCCGCCGGGTCATTTGACCTGAGGAAAGTCTCCCCACCTTCTAAACACACGAATACTTGTAAAGGGTATCAGGCGAGAGCCTGGGCAGTTGCTTGGCAACTCATGCAGTTTCTGCATGCTGGCACAGAAACGATACCGTACCATGTTAATGCTGTGATGCTGAAAAGCTGAGGTCGCATGGTTTGCGGATGGAACGGCGAATCCTCGTGGGTGCAAGTCAGGAGTAGGGGGCAATGGTTGTTTAGACCATTCCCGAAGTTTGTGGACGCGTAGCCGAATGCCGTCAATGCAGCTCTTAGGAGCGTATAATCCTGCCATGCGGGATGAATATATTGCATTAACAGAAGGGAGCTTACTCTCCTCACTCACTAAATATTTATATTTTCACGTATTTTTTGTATATTATTTTTCCAACAGTTATAGGGAATCTTTTCACGCATTGATTAAAATATTGTTTATATGTGTAATCCCCTTTCGCAGTCAGCAGATAGTTCTTATACAAAATAGGGTCGCTTTTCAGGCAAAGCATGAAGAAATCTAAATGATTATATGCATTCTTTGCAAATTTGAATGCAAATCTCAGGTCATTGTTGAATTCCTTATCACATCTTTTTTCATATTCTTTTAAAAAGTCGGCTGAACAATCGTTGCTTCTTATTGCTTCAGTGGCGACTTCTCCTGCTATTATTCCACTGGCAATTGCGTAATAAATACCTTCTCCCAGAAAAGGATCAACAAAACCAGCAGCATCACCCACTAACATAACACGGTTACTATATGTGACTCTATTTACTCCACCGGCAGGTATTAAATGTGCTTTTTTTGAAACTATGTGTTCATCCAGTTTGGTACTTTTCCCATCAGATAACAAATGTAAGAAAGTGGATAATGAACTCATTGGGTCATTTACTCTATTTCTCATACCCCCAATTCCAACTGACAGTATGTTTCCTTTTGGGAACATCCAACCATAACCCCAGTTTTCAATAAAATAGAAATCAATAAGTTGCGGGTCGAAAACATATTCTTTTATTGCGGTATCATCAAGTTCGATCTCTAACTCAACACAAATGCCGGAGTTGCCTTTGCCCCAATTCTTTCTCATGTTTTTACTTTTGGCAACAATTCCGTTAACTCCGTCTGCACCAATCAGTATTTTTGAAAGATATTTGTTTTTTAAAGTTGAAACTTCCACACCTTCGCTTGTCTGGTTGATGTTTACAACCTTTTCATTTTCTATGATTTTTGCCCCATTTGATTCTGCATTTTTGATTAGGAATTCATCAAATGAATTCCTGAATGTCAATATTGAGACAACATCATCAAATTTATGGACCAATGGTTCTAGATCTGGTGTAAAGGTTCTGGCTCCATATAAATTAAAAAATGGTTCAAGTTCATCATATTTCCCTATAAGGTCAAATGCTTTTTTAGAAACCGCTCCACCACATGCTTTGTAGCGTGGTATTTTTTCTTTTTCCAGAAGCAATACACTCATACCACTTTCGGCACATGTTTTTGCAGCCATGGCTCCGCTTGAGCCTCCACCAATAACAATTAATCATATATCAATAAATCAACGTCCTGTTTTTTGATCAGAGCTTACATTGATTTCTGCAATTGTGTTAGCTCTGAGATTTCACTCAGAAAACATCTCTAACGTTTTAATCACTTCATCATACTCAACTTTTGTATTGAAACACCCATCATTGAGCATGGGAATACCATATGTTATCAGGTTCTTCCCTTTAAGTCCCATCATAACCTTGTTTAGCTCATAATCACAGGCTATCAGCAAAGCTGCATCGTAGTTCTTCTCCTTCAGAACATGTTTTACAAATGATGAGCCTGTTACGATATAGAGGTCATATCCGTATTTTTTTGCATCGTCCTTAAGTTCGCTAAATACGCATTTACCACAGGAAACACATTGTATCCCTGTTCTTGTGGATATTGCAGGACAATCCATGGAACGCATACAGTGAGGTGCTATTATCATGCGCTTTTGAGTCTTACTGAACTCATTCTTGTTTGAAATGTTCTTAAGGGATACCATCCATTTGTCAAGTATTCGTGGGTCTGAGAATTTATAAAAGAAATATTTCAAGGGCATATAAAAGAAGTCAAGTATTCCGGCAAAGAAACCTGCAAGCCATACATGCCTGTTAAGGCTAATGCGGCTTACGGCCAAGGCAATGAGTGCCAGCAGAACGGACAATACAACGATTATAGTAACCAATATTCCTATTGTTCTATACATCGCATTCCTCCATTTTCCTGATCACTTCTTCAACGTCTACTTTAGTGTTATAACATCCATCCTGCAATAATGAAACTCCCTGTACTATCATAAAAGGTGATGCTCCCTGCATGGATTCTGACAGTTCCGGATAACATGCTACTCCTATGCAGCTTTCAGGCCGTCTGGCTTTTATTATTTTTTTAACAAAGCTACCACCAGGTATTACATAAACCTTAAAGTTTCTCTCCTTAGCAGCTTTACATATGGTTCCTATGTCACAAAGGCCACACATTTTGCATTCGTATCCTATCAAAGGGTCACAGCGGGCTTTACAATTCGGATGGCGCAGACATTGTGGCAGGAATATAACCCTGTTATTGTTGATTTTCCTGAATCCTTCCAGCATAACAGCGTTACGGACTTCTACTAATATCTCGTCGACCAGAGTGTCCTTGATACCAAATATCCTGCATATCCATTTTGCAGGGCCGTAGAACAGGTAAAGAATGAACAGGACAAAATTGGGAAACAGTATTCTATGTTTCTTAAAACTGTAAGCTCCAAGTAATAATGCTATTCCCAGCACTACCATTGCAGCTATTGCGAGTATAATAAAGACCTTACCAAGTAATTCATAAGGGATTTGCATGTGAAAGTAAATAGTAGTAATAAGTATATTCAATTTGTCCTGTAAATAAAAAAAAGAAGAGTGAAGTAAATCACTCGTCTGGTGTGTCGCTAAGGTCGATTCCCATTGCTTCTGCAGTCAGAACAATGACATCCTCAACCTCAAGTTCCTTTGCACCGATTGCATCTCTTCCATCACTGAGATTTCTTTTACAGAATGGGCAGGCGCTTGAAAGGAGGTCAGCCTTTGTTGCAAGTGCATCTTCAACACGTGTTGATGCAACACCGAGTGCAAGATCTGGAATACCTGCCTTGACACCACCGCCAGCTCCACAGCAACGCTGGTTCTCTTCGACTCTGTCCATTTCGACAAATTCGATTCCTGGGATTGCTTCGAGCACAGCTCTTGGTGGTTCATATACTCCAACGTGACGTCCAAGGTGGCATGGGTCGTGGTATGTAACCTTCTTGTCAATGGATTTCTCCCATTTGATATCGCCCTTCTCGATGAGATCCTGCAGGAACTCTGTGATGTGAACTACCTTGAATGGAAGTTCCTGTCCTGTGAGTCTTGGCCAGTCAATGAGTGATGATCTGTAACATCCTGCACATGCGTACAGTACTGTTTTTGCACCTCTTGCAGCGATATTGTCTATGTTTGTCTGTGCATTTTTCTTTGCAATATCATCGACATAGTACTGCCCTGTTCTGATAAGTGCAGAACCACAGCATATCTCATCTTCACCGAGCATTGTGAACTTGATGCCTAACTTATTGAGTACACGTGCTGTTGCAAGTGCAAGCTTTCTCTGTCTAAGCTCTGCAGTACATCCTCCATAGTAGAGCACTTCTGCTTTTTCTTCGATCTTGACGTCTTCAGGGAACCAGTTTGTCCTGTCCTTGTTGTCTGCCATGTAGGGATTCTTGTACTGTCCAATGAGTTTGAGGAAAGCACCCTGCTTGCCGAATGGACCGTTTCCACGTTTCACGAGGTTTGCGCGCATGGATTCCCAGAGTTCGACGGTGTTGATTCCCGATTCACAGACTGTTGCACACATACCACAGGTTGTACAGCCGTATACATCGTCTTTGAATTCTTCTATTTCTTCTTCGGGGATCTCCTTTGGGCCAAAGAGTTTTGCACGAAGTCCATAGGACTTATTCATGTACTCTCTCCACCTGAGGATCTTGTCCCTTGGTGCAAGTCCGGGCTTTTGTCCGGATGCATCGTATGTTGGACACCATTCCACACATTCGCCACAACGACTGCATGAGTCCAGTTCCATGAGCTGGACTGCTGTAAAATTCTCTGTATTAATTGAAGGTTCACGTTTTGCCATTTTTATTCTCCTCCCTTGTTTGCAAGGAGTGCGAGTGGTATTGCGATCATGTGTATGTACTTGCTGAATGGGATGTATGCTATACAGAACAGCAGTGAAATGATTACGTGGAACAGTGATGCTGGCGGTGCCCATTCAACAGGCATAGCGAATCCCCAGAATCTTCCGGTTCTGATTCCGTCTGCAATGAATCCTGATACTGTGATAACGGTGAGTCCGATAAGAAGTACTGAGTCATATGCAATTGTGGCTTCTCTCATCTTTGCAACGAAGAGTCTCCTGTATATTGCGATTATAATTCCTACAAGTAGTATGTAACTGAATATGTCGTTTGGTACTGCAAGTATTTCTCTGAATATCTCAGGGTCTAAAAACTCGGGAAGTCCGTGAATTCCCATCTTTGCAGTTACCATGTGTATCATTTCTACAAGGAACATTGCAAGGGACATTACGAAAAGAACCATCCAGCCAACGAAAATAGTGAAGTGCATGAACCATCTGAGAGGACTTCTTCTCAGTATCCTTCTCTGGAATACTATGTCAAGGACAAAGGTTTCCAGAACAGATTGGTTGTGGGCATGGGCATGCTCGCTCATCTGGTACATGAGCATCTTAGGGAAGGCAAGGATGCTTTTTGAAGGCGCCTGTCCATAGCCGGTGGAACCCATTCCCCACTTCTTTATGTTTATATACATTCCTATAATGAAAATACCAATGGACAGGTTTGCCATTATCATAACCTGCACAAATGTAAGTCTTAAGGCGTCACTTACGCCTGCAAAATACTCCATAGCCATTTAGTTTTCTCCTGATATCGATATAAGTATAATTATTACAAGAAAAATTATTTTTTGTTTTTTACTTATAAGTAACCGGTTTGGTTTGCATGATTGTGGTGTCGATATTATTTAAAGATTTTCATTCAAGAAATCTATATCAGTAGCCCTTTTGTTGTTCTTAATTAACAAAATGCAAAGTGTTTCAGTCTAATTAACCTTATATGCCGTAACATGCTTAAGTAACGCAAATCACAAAAGGATGTAATGGTTGTAGCTTTTAAATGGACCTTAGAATAGTACTTGTTGAACCCCTGTATCAGGGAAATGTTGGCTCTGTTACAAGGGCAATGAAAAATTTCGGTTTTTCTGACCTTGTGCTTGTAAATCCCTGTAAACTTGAAGGGGAAGCAAGGGCTATGTCTTCACATGCAAGGGACTTGCTGGAAAATGCAAGAATAGTTTCAACTCTTGAAGAGGCTATTGATGACTGTAGTATTATCATAGGTACTACGGGTATTTCCGGTTCCAGGTTTGATCTGCACCTGAGAGTTCCGGGATACTCTCCTGCCCAGATGAAAGAACGTTTGAATGGTTTAAGTGGCAGGGTGGCAATACTTTTTGGAAGGGAAGATAATGGCTTTGCAAAAGAGGAACTAAAGAAATGTGATATGATCATGACGATTCCCACATCAGATATTTATCCAGTCATGAACCTGTCACACGCTGTAGCTGTTGTTCTTTATGAGTTAAGTGAAATTACAAACGGTGATACTCCACTGGCAGACCCATTTGATATTCAATTACTGTATGAACATCTTACCGAACTTCTTAATGATATTGACTATCCGGAGCATAAGAGGGAAAAGACCGAGCTGATGCTCAGGAGAATATTTGGAAGAGCCTGCCTGCTTCCAAGGGAAGTACAGACACTTCGTGGTATCATTCGCAAGATGCAGAGGCAGTACATCGGTGAAAGCGACTCTGATGATGATGACATTTGAGATATGTTTCGAAATGTTCATATCATTTGAAGGCTATGTTGGATTCCCTAAATGATTTTTAACTAATTATTGTGTAACTATGACTGAAGGTAAGTGGGACGAAAAATTCGTAGTGTTCCTTAAAAAATATTATTGGGATAGCGTTCTGCAACTCGCGAACAACTATCCTGACCAGCGTAGTCTGGAAGTTGAGTTCTCCGATCTTGAGATATTTGACAGGGAAATTGCCAGTGAACTTCTTTTCAACCCGGATGAGGTAATGCCCAGTGCAGACAATGCACTTCAGCAGATCGATCTCCCTGTTGAGAAAAGCCTTATTGATGCAAAGGTCCGTTTTGTAAGGATCCCTAATAAGATACCTAACAGAGATCTGCGTAGCAAACATCTCCTACAGTTCGTTGCAATTGAGGGTATGATCCGTAAGGCAACAGAAGTTCGGCCTAAGGTGCTCAATGCTGCATTCCAGTGCATGCGGTGTGAACATGTGACAATGGTTCCCCAGACAGAGATCAAATTTATAGAACCTATTGACTGTGAAAATGAAACATGTGGCCGAAAAGGTCCGTTCAAGATACTTATAAACCAGTCTGTTTTCATTGATGCTCAGAAACTCCAGATACAGGAATCTCCTGAGAACCTTAAAGGTGGTTCACAACCTCAAAGTCTTGATGTAGATATCGAGGATGACCTTGCAGGTATTGTGAAACCCGGAGATCGTGTTATTATCAATGGAGTTCTGCGTTCTCATCAGAGAACCACCAGAGAAGGTAAATCTCCTTTCTATGATCTGGTCTTACATGCTAATTCCATAGAATACATGGATTTGGAGTTTGATGAACTTGAGATAAGCCCTGAAGAAGAGGAGGAGATTCGTGCCATGAGCAAGGATCCGGAAATCTACAGTAAAATGATCGGTTCAATAGCTCCTTCTATTTATGGTTATGAGGATGTGAAAGAAGCCCTTTCACTTCAATTGTTTTCAGGCGTTGCCAAACATCTGCCGGATGGGTCCAGAGTGCGTGGTGATATTCATATGCTTTTTATAGGTGATCCGGGTGTTGCAAAAAGTCAGCTGCTTCGTTACATGGTCAAACTCTCTCCAAGGGGAGTTTTTGCATCAGGTAAGAGTGCTTCTTCAAGTGGTCTTACTGCCGCAGCAGTAAAGGATGATCTGGGAGATGGTCGCTGGACATTGGAGGCAGGTGCCCTTGTTATGGCAGATATGGGAATTGCTGCAGTGGACGAAATGGATAAGATGAGCACAGAGGACAAAAGTGCACTCCACGAAGCAATGGAACAGCAAACCATAAGTGTAGCAAAAGCCGGAATTCTTGCGACACTGAAGTCGCGATGTGCGCTTCTTGGTGCTGCAAATCCAAAATACGGGCGTTTTGACAGGTATGAGGGCATAGCCCAACAGATTAACATGCCACCTGCCCTGATCTCAAGATTTGATATGATATTTGTCATGCTGGATACACCGAACGAGGATCTGGATTCAAGGATAGCAAAACACATTCTCAAGTCACATTATGCCGGTGAACTCTCTGAGCAGCGTAAGAACCTGCCTTCAAGCACTGTTACTCAGGAACAGGTCGACGACCATATGGAAGTTATCAAGCCTGTCATTGATGCAGATATGCTCAGGAAGTATATTGCCTATTCAAGAAGGAATATCTTCCCGGTAATGGAGGAGGATGCACGTGAGCATCTTGTCAAGTTCTACATGGATTTGCGAAAGATGGGGGATGGTAAAGATGCTCCTGTTCCGGTCACTGCGCGTCAGCTAGAAGCCCTTGTAAGACTTGCCGAGGCAAGCGCACGTTTGCGTCTCAGCAATGTTGCGACAATGGAAGATGCCAAAAGAACTACCAAAATAGTTTATTCATGTCTACGTCAGGTCGGTGTTGACCCTGATACAGGTGCATTTGATGTAGACATCATAGCTTCCGGCACAAGCAAGAGCCAAAGGGATAAAATAAAGATAATTAAGGAAGTCATTAAAATGGTCGGTGAAAAGCATCCCGGTGGAAAGGCACCACTTGAAGAGGTCTATACGGAGGCTCAGAACCAACAGATAGACCGGCAACATGCTGAAGAGCTGATATCCAAGATGAGACGTTCCGGTGATTTAATAAAACCCGATAAAGAACATGTAAAGGTAGTTTGAAGAAGTGATCCCATGTATATCAAGATCCACAAATCAGGTGACACAACTATCGTTGCTCTATGCGACAGGGAATTGATAGGAAAAACCCTTAAAGAAGGAGATATCACTGTTACAATAACAGAAGAATTCTACAAAGGGGAACTCATATCAGAGGAAGATGCTATAAAAATTATATCAAAGGCATCAAATATCAACATATTTGGCGATAAAGCAGTTTCATGCGCCGTTAAATGCGGTGCAGTAAATCAAAATAATGTACGGATTATTAATGAAGTAGCACATGCCCAGGTATTCAGGCTATAAATGTTACGAGGTTTTGTTATGAATGATGAGATGGCGGTTTCGGGCGTAGAAAACAATGCGCTAAACACCTTTGACAGAAAAGGACTCATTGAAGGAGTTGTTAAGAAGCATAAGAAATTCTTAGATGAATATGCTTCTGAATTCAATGAACTCGGAAATAAAATGAAAGTCGTTCAGGAAAATATCGATTCCTCTAAGAACAATAGGGAAATGGTTCTGGAAAAAGTAGAGATATTAACTGAAAAGAGACAATTGTTCTACCATCAGGCAGAAAAGTTGCTTGATGAGTTGGATGATTCGGTTTCCGATAACAGCGAGTTTTCCAGAGAAATGTCTTTTGTCAAAGAGAAGCTTTTAAAGGTGAAAGGTTCGCTTACTCCTGATGAAGAGCAAACACGGGTAGATTCTATTTTGCTGAGTGTCTCCGCTCTCAGTTCAAAAGCATCAGGAGTTGATGATCGTCTTGATGCTATTAATGAAAGGATAAAACAAGCCCTCAGTTCAAAAATAGAACTAAGTTCTATCGATAGTTCAGAAGAAAGTTACAATAATTCTATATCTTCACTTGAGGATGAAATGAACGAAATCTCTCCAAGGTATAAATGGTTAGAGAACAGGATACAAAGCCATAAAGAGGCATTGCAGCACTGGGAGAAGCAACCTGATGTGATTGATGCGGGAGAGGTTGAAGCATGACTGATATAGATGTTTCATCAATGAATGAAAAAGAGCTGAAGAACAAAGTAAACGACATTCGTACTCAAGTAGGCCACCATGAGCGTGAACTTAAAGGTATCTTCAGGGAACTCAAACTTCATCGAACCAACACAGATGACTTAAAAAAGAAGCGTGATGGTCTTAATTCCAAGGTAAAGGGTCTGGTGGCAAAGGCACGTGATGTCAAGTCTAAGAGAGATTCTATCAATGCAAAGATAGCTGCCTTGAAATCTTCAAGAAATGTGGTTAATGAAAAGACACGTAAGTTCTCAGATAATATCAATGAACTCAAGACAAAGAGGGATGATCTCAACAAGTTATCCAAGGGTAGTGTTGAAACACTTTCAAAAGCCTATGCTGCAGACCTTGATCTCTTCCTGAATGCTGATATTCCGTTGAAACATGAGATCGATCTCTTTAGCAGGTTGATAGATCTTAAAGAGCGTCTTGGAGCAGCATTTGATGCAAACGATATCCATCAGAAATTAATGCAAACATATGAAGCTTCAAAAGATGTGTTTGATTCAAGGGAAGACTTTGGTGATGAGATTGGTAAGCTTGCAGAAGAATCCCAGAAATATCATCTTGAAATGATAGATTTCTATAATCAGGCTGATGAATTCAGAAAAGCTGCCGATGAAGCACACTCTCAGATATCGGAGAAATATGCTGTAACTGCGCCTATAAGGGAAAAGATCGATCCTCTTAAGAAGAAGATTGAATTGCTTAGAGATGAGCTTGGTGTCTATCTTGAAAAGCTCAACGATATCCAGATTGAAAAAGATGACAAGAAGCAGGAAGAACATCTCGTGGTTGCCAAAGAGAAACTGGAGAAGAGTGGCCGCCTGAGTCTTGAGGACCTTAAGGTATTAATGGAGAAGGGAGATCTGAAATTCTGATTTCCTTTTCTACTATTCTTTTTTAATTAATTTAAAATTCGTCTGCATGCCATTAAAAAAGAGATGCATGCGAATGTCTGGAATATTGTAAATCCGCTTGTTTGTCCGATAGTACTGTTTCCAGATGTCTGGTTGTCATCGCTTTGACCGTTGTTCTCTTCATCTTCTTCTAATACGGCATCTGGGAGGTCACTATCCTGGTATTGGTACACCGGCTTGAAGGTAATGAGTTCTCTGCCGGAACTGATGTATATCGTATCCACTGTAATGTTTAAAATTTCCTCGTCTTTACAATAGATAAACTTCTCATCTTCTGACAAGATTGCTTCCTTCAGAAGTTCATCTTCCTTCAGGAGTTTTACCCAGACCTGTTTTTTCTCAAGATTCACACTACTGACCGTAAAAATATATCCCTGATAGAAATTCCATGAGTTTCCGGTTGTCAGGAATATTCCGGTTCCGTTTATCAACAAAGGTTCTCTGTACTCTCTTATAATTAAGGGTTCATTATAGTCCCTTGTGAATACGGAGTCAGCACATGCCGATGATGCCATTGAAAAAAAAGTATAAATGCAATTACAATATTGCAGGTTCTGTTTGAGTATAGCATGAAAGTATCACTTCATTTGATCAATTGCAGTAGCGACAGTTACCTGCAATGATCTCATGTCTCTTTTTATCCCTGTCAAGGACAACAATTGCACCTTTTTCAGTAATTCCAACAACCTTGCCTTCAATGAGTTTGTTTGGTGTCCTTATCCTGACTTCCTTTCCAATTGTATCAGAGAGATTGATCCATTCATCAACGATGTCCGTGAATTTTTGCGTTTTAAACTTTATGTATTGTTGTTCCAGTTCATAAAGAAGGGATGCAATGAAAGTAGTTCTGTTGACTGCTTTTCCTACTTCATTAGTAATACTTGTTGATTTTCTTCTAATTTCTTCTTTAAGTCCATCAAGTTTGATGTTTGCATTTATGCCAATTCCAAGGATTACATAGTCGACCTTGTCAACTTCAGCACTGACCTCTGTAAGTATTCCGCATATCTTTTTGCCTTTAACAAGTACGTCATTTGGCCATTTGATGCGTGCATCCACTCCCGCATCTCTCAATGTATTCGTTACAGCAATGCCTGCTACAAGTGTTATCTTTGACAGGTTGTCAAGTGATATGGCCGGTTTTAAAATAAGGGACAACCATACACCTCCAGGGTTTGATTGCCATTCACTCCCCAGACGTCCGCGACCGTTTTTCTGTGTTTCTGCAATGACCACAGTGCCCTCTGGCGATTTTAATGCAATTTCCCTGGCCGTATTGTTGGTTGACTCCAGCTCAGTATGATATCTGATATTAGTTCCTATGAGACTTGTTTTCAAAATAGCTTTCAGTTCATCAGGATCGATTCTGTCCGGACATGCATCAAGTATGTAACCTACCTTTGGAGAAGAACGAATGTCATACCCTTCTCTTCTGAGATTTCTGACATATTTCCATACCATTGCCCTGGATATGCCTAGTTTTTCTCCTATCTCCTGACCCGAAACTGGATTTCCTTCAGATTGTCTTAACAATCTTATGATTTCTTTTCTGTTGTCATTCACAGTCATTCCCCCCTTCGAAAGTTTATTCCCTATCTAGATATATGTTGCTACCAAAACTTTGTTACTTTGTCTGTTTTTTGACAGCATTTACATATGAACCTACAGCAGCTGTTACGGCAGCTATTTTCAGATCCTTGTTATCAAGTACTGAAGCCAGGGTAACACCTTTGGTAGTATCTTCTTCCACGACCTTTTTCACATCTTCTATGATGTTGTTGTCCTCTATGAAATGAGTAGTAAGTTTTCCTTCCCTGAATGCAGGATGTTTCAGGACTGCTTTGTGGAATGGGATATTGGTTGTGACTCCAACGACCACATATTCGTACAATGCACGCTGCATTCTATCAATGGCTTCGTCCCTGTTACTTCCCCATGCACAGAGCTTTGAGATCATAGAGTCATAATAAGGTGAAATAGTGTATCCCATATGGACTCCACTATCAACCCTTATACCGGGTCCTCCGGCAGATCTGTATCTCCTTATCTTTCCAGGAGAGGGTGCAAAGTCGTTCAGCGGGTCTTCAGCATTAAGGCGGCATTCGATTGCCCATCCATTGATTTTGATATCTTCCTGTTTAAATGGTAATTCCTCACCACAGGCAATATGAAGCTGCTGTTTTGCAAGGTCTATACCTGTGATCATCTCGCTGATGGTGTGTTCCACCTGCAATCTGGTATTGACTTCAAGGAAATAGAAATCCCCCTTTGAGTAAAGGAATTCGACAGTTCCTGCATTTTCATATCCGATGGCCTTTGCAGCCTTAACAGCAGTTTCGCCCATCTCCTTTCGAAGTTCAGGTGTCATTACAGGAGATGGTGCTTCCTCGATAAGTTTTTGGTGTCTGCGCTGTATGGAACATTCCCTTTCCATGGCATAGACTGCATTTCCGTACTTATCTGCAAGTATCTGGAATTCAATGTGCCTTGGTTCTTCTACATATTTTTCAATAAATACTGTTGAGTCACCAAAGGCTGATTTTGCAACAGATTGTATGGAACTAAGGGCAGTGTGGAACTCTTTTCTGGAATGTACTATTTTCATTCCTATACCGCCACCACCGGCAGATGCTTTGATCATAACAGGATAACCTATACCATCTGCAACGTCTGCTGCATCTTCCGGATCTGCTATGGCCTCATTTGTTCCTGGGACTACCGGTACACCTGCTTCTATCATGGTATTTCTGGCAGCTATTTTGCTTCCCATTTGCTCAATGGACTTGCTTGAAGGCCCTATAAAAGTAATTCCTGCTTCCTCACACTTACGAGCGAATTTACTGTTTTCGGACAGGAATCCGTATCCCGGGTGAACGCCCTCTGCTCCGCATTCAAGTGCGACTTCTATTATCTTATCTCCATTCAGGTAACTCTGGCTGGAAGGTGCAGGACCTATCAGGTATGCTTCATCCGCATATTTTGCAAAAAGAGCATTACTGTCAGCTTCTGAGTACACTGCCACGGTCTGGACACCAAGCTCACGACATGCACGCATTGCACGGATGGCTATCTCGCCTCGGTTAGCTACAAGTACTTTCTTGAACATGCCGGCTCACCTACTCTATACTCATCAGTACATCGCCGGATTTTACAGCATCACCATCTGCGATAAGTATAGCTTTTACTGTTCCTCCATGTGGCGCATGGATTGAATTTTCCATCTTCATAGCTTCAATGACACATAATGTGTCGCCTTCTTCAATAATATCTCCGACTTGAACTTTTGTGGAAAGCACCATTCCCTGCATGTGGCTTGTCACAGCTCCTGGTATGGAATCTGCAGTTGGCTTCTCATCTGCTTCAACGACTTTAACAGAACCGCCAACAGGATTTACTTTTACATTGAAAACTTCCCCGTCAACTTCCACTGTATAGTCAGTTGGTATTCCGGAAACATCGGATGAAGCAGCGCATGGATTTTTCTTTTCCATGATTGGTGCAAGGTCTTCCTCTTCAAGCTCTCCTTTCAGGAATGCAGGAGCTATTGCCGGGTAGAGTATGTAAGTGAGGATATCTTCTTCCTTTTTGATGATGCCCATCTCTTCTGCTTCCTTCTTCATCTTCTCATACTCTGGCTTGAGAAGGTCTGCAGGTCTGCAGGTAATTGGTTCTTCATCACCGATTATCTTTGCAATTATCTCATCACTGATCTTCTGTGGTGGTCTTCCGTAAAGGCCACGAACATAATCTTTGACTTCCTTTGGAATTACCTTGTATCTCTCACCCATCAGCACATTGAGCACTGCCTGGGTACCAACTATCTGGCTTGTGGGCGTAACAAGTGGCGGGTATCCAAGTTCTGCACGTACAAGTGGCATTTCTTTGAGGACCTCATCGAATTTATCCAGTGCATTCTGCTCTTTGAGCTGGGATACAAGATTTGAAAGCATTCCCCCCGGTATCTGATAAAGCAACACATTGGTGTCTATCTGTTCAGAGATCGGATCAAGTATGCAGCGGTAGTGTTCTTTTATTTCCTTGAAGTGCTGTGATATCTCTGATATCAGTTCAAGGTCAAGTCCTGTAGCGCGTTTTGTTTCAGCAAGTGCAGCCACGATCGATTCGGTTGGTGGCTGTGATGTTCCCCATGCAAAGGGAGATAGTGCAGTATCAAGTATATCAACACCTGCCCTGCATGCTGCTGTGTAGCTCATAGGTGCCATTCCTGATGTGCAGTGTGAGTGCAGATCAACAGGAAGGTTCACTTCTGTCTTGAGAGCTTTCACGAGATTAAATGCCTGCTGTGGCGATATAAGGCCTGCCATGTCCTTGATACAAAGTGAATCGCATCCAAGTTCTGCTAGTCCGGTTGCAAGTTCTACATACTTATCAATAGTATGGACCGGACTTATGGTATAAGCGATGGCACCCTGTACTTCGGCTCCATCTTTTTTAGCTACAGTGATGGCTTTTTCCATGTTGCGGATGTCATTTACAGCGTCAAATACCCTGAAGATATCAATACCATTTTCATGGGCTTTTTTAACGAACTTTTCCACAACATCATCAGAATAGTGTCTGTATCCTACCAGATTCTGTCCTCTGAGAAGCATCTGTGCAGGGGTTTCTTTCATGTGTTTTTTAAGGTCCCTCAATCTTTCCCATGGGTCCTCATTGAGATATCTTATAGAGCTGTCAAATGTAGCTCCCCCCCACATCTCAAGTGAATAGTATCCGACTTCATCAAGCTTGTCTACAATTGGAAGCATGTTGCGGGTGCGCATTCTGGTGGCAATAAGAGATTGATGCGCATCTCGAAGAATAGTTTCGGTTATTTTTACTTTCATAGGAATCCTCCGGGAAATTATGTAGTAGTGTGAGTGGTAAATTATAATAGAGAATCATCTAACTCCGTGTCAGATGGAATTGTATCATATATATCATGTTCTTTTATGTAGTTTCTGGTGAGTAATTTATATATTCTGCCTGCCCTACACAATAATTAATAAAAAAAGAAGGCATTGATCAAATATAATTAGTAATCAATAAAAAAACATGCTGGTTTTTCCGGAGTCAGAATGATTTATTTTAGTGAATCACAATCATCTGATCTTTTTCTGTTGGTTCCTTGATATCCACAAAAATTCCTGTCATCATCAAGTAATATTTTAGCGTATATTTATATGGTACAAGCTTCCTATTTTTATCGTATGTGAACGTTTCAATTTTTGTAAATTCATCATCATACCTATTTTCCACAGAATACTTCATTGCGTCTTCCATTTTTTTTATTTCATTTTCAGGAAAATGGTCCTGAAGTTTAGTCCCGACGACATCTTCCGATTTAAGATCTGTTATTGTTATTGTGGCAGGATTGGCATAGGTAAATACAAGGTTTTCGTCCAGTTGCCATATACTGTCAAGGGTGTTTTCAGCAAGAAGCCGGTGTTTTCTCTCGCTCTCTTTTAGTTTTTCTTCCATTTCTCTCTGTTTAGTAATATCTTCACCTGATGTGATAATTCCCAAAATGTTACCATTTTTGTCTTTAAGGCTTACATTTATCCATTTGATTAATTTATTTTATCCAGTGGATGTGACAATGTGGCTTTCACAGTTAGTTTCAAATCCCTCATTCAGAATTCTATTGCATCTGATCAGAGCATTATCTTTGTCCCCTTCTAAAAGGAAATTGTCCAGGAATTTTTTGCCAATAATATCCTCAATATCACATTCAAGGATACCAAGTCCTTTTCTGTTTATAAGAGTGCAATTTTTATCCTTGTCCAGTACCATTATCAAAACGCCGGCAACGTCAAGATAATTCTGTGCTTTTGCATGTTCTTCCAGAATTCTCTCTTCTGCTACTTTTCTCTCAGTGATCTCTTTTTTGAGCAATTCGTTTGATTTTTTAAGTTCTGATGTTCTTTCAGAAACAAGGATTTCAAGTTTTTCCTGTTCTTCTTTCAAATAATTTAGAGAATTCATGTTTTCAGTTATATTTTCCATGATCACGGTTACGCTTGATTCACCATCATCGAACGTTGAAGGAATTATTTTAGTTTTGAAAAAACGTAGTTCATTTTTTATGATCAGGTCAAGGATCTCTACCAGTTCTTTTCCTTTGATACCTTCATCTATTTTTTCTATAAATGTCCTAGTTGACATCATTGGAGTGATTAGCTCTTCGATTGGCCTGCCACTTAATTCTTTTTTAGGAATACCAAGCATGTCTGCAAACCTTTCATTTGCCTGAACGACTTTGTGTTCGCTATCTATTACCAGTATATTATCTGAGGTAAAATTCAGTAATGTTGAGATTGGTATCTTTTGCGATAAGTAATATATTTTGGCAGTACCAATTGATTCCATTTCAATGTGCCCACTGATTCTAAGGATTTCCAGGTACTTTGCAACAGTATTTCGGTTAATGCCTATTTTTTTAGAAATATCCGTAACACTAAGGCCACGAGGGTTGTCTTTTAGAACATTTTTAATCATACTTGTTTCTTTTTTGTATATGCGCATTAATATATTCTCTATAGTTTCTTTGACGTAAATGTAATGCACAAGTGTAGCAAAGTTTTTACTTCGTATTCACATTTGTGAGATTGTTACTAATTTCGGTTTTGTGTAACAACTGCATATATAAGTGTATTGTTAACACCGTTACATATTGTTCTAAATTCGTAAACAACAGACATGTGTTAAATAATTTTTACACATGAAAAATCAATAACTTTAAATATCTAATTTATTTTATATAATTCAATTGTATATATGCAGCTTTGCAAGGCAAAGCTGCTCATCAAATGCACGTTTTCTTGCAATAAAGTGAAACGTGCTAAAATTTGAGTTATAAAACTTATTTATTTACGGACGGATTAAAAATGCTAGGAATGAATGATAAACTTAAAACTGAGCTTATTAATGTACTTGATGCAGTGGAATCTGGGGATTCAGCTGTTAGAATATCTCCAAAAAATGGTTCTTTAGATAAGAAAGTGGCAGAATCAGTGAATCTGATCTTAGATGAATATGTTTCCTTGAAAAATGAATTATCGAAGAAGGAAAATAGATTGGAGCAAATGGCTGCTGAAGAAGTCCATAACAAAAAACTTGCAAATGAGGTTCTTTTACTTATCGACGCAATTGTAGAGGGAAAACTCGATACACGTGGTGATATTTCAGAATTGGATGGCAATTGTAAAAACATTCTTGGAGGTATAAATAGGCTTCTGGATGCTGTAATGGGTCCGTTGAATGTTTCTGCTGAATATATTGATCGTATTTCCAAAGGTGACATTCCTGAAAAGATCACAGACGATTATAAGGGTGATTTTAACGAGATCAAGAACAATCTCAACATGTGCATTGATTCGATTATAGTTATTAACTTAACATTTTCAACTTATTATCCAGAAATGTCTCAATCCATTTTCTTGCGAAGCTAATCTTCGATGAACAATCAATAAACTCCTCAGCAATCAGATTTTTCATATGATCCAGATCTTTCACAAAATTGCGAGAAATAATTCTTTTGACACTTTTCCAGATGAATTCGATTGGATTCAAGTCGGGTGAATATGGAGGTAAATAGACCAATTCAATATCATTTGCCTGTGCAAATTCCACTGTATATTTTGCTCGATGTGATCTAAAATTGTCGAGAATAATTACGATTCTCTCTCCCATGTTATTGTTTTTAACAGCTGATAAAAACGAACATACATCCTCCTTGGTTGAATGTTCTTTGAAATCAATAACAGAATTACCATTCAATGCATAAAAACCGAAGGAGTTTGCTTTTATCCTGGTTGTGTTTTTGAAGATGGCAGGTTTATTGAAAGACCATAAACGAACCGTATTTGATGTTGTTTGGGGAGATGATTCATCAAGAAATCCGATAACGCAATCATCATCGATTAACGGTAAGTTTTTTTTAAACAATCTTCTGCATTTTGTGGTCTTCGATAATCATGCGCATATGGTTTGGCATGATGCATGCCAAACTTCTTCAAGATCACTAGTATTTGCTTAATGGTGTATTGAACCTTAAATTCATTATAAATGAGTTCCTGAACTTCTTTTGTAGACCAATCATCTCTTTCATGTAACATGTCCCTTAGTTTTTCTTTTTGATCATCAGTGAGTTTGGAAGGACATCCTCCTGAAAACCTAGGCTTTAATCCTTCATATCCGTCTTGATTCCACCGCTCTTGCCATTGATATGCAACGGGTTTTGATATCCCTACAAGTTTAGCTGCTTCATTAACAGAAGCTCCTTCATAACGATGTTTAACAAAATATAAACGTTGTAGAACTCGTGTGTCTTTCTCTAATGACTTAATATGTTTAAGCAATTCTTCTGATGAAAGATGATGCTTTATCGGAATTTGTTCGGGTTTAGCCATACAGTATTGTTATACTCAATTAGTATTAAAAGTTTGGTTAATAACTATAATTCACTCCTTGATGAAGCCAGTTTCCTTGCAGATTCCGCAATTGAGGGAAAACTCACTGTTCGCGCAAACCCTGAGAAGTTCAATGGTGAGTATGCCAAGCTGATACAGGAAATGAATGATATTGTCAATACACTTGTGGGCCATCTCGATAATGTCCCTGTTCCATTTATGATAATTGATAATGACTACTCAATTAACTATGTCAATAATCAGGCAGCAGGTGTGGCGAGTCTTAGTTTAGGTGACATGCTTGAACGTAAGTGTCATGACATTTACAAAACCAGTGCCTGTGGGACTGATTCATGTGTCTGCCATATGGCAATGGTATCTGGAAACAACGAAAAAAGTGAGGGTGTAGCTAGCATTGGAGGTCAGGATATTAATCTTGAATGTAGTGGTGCACCTCTTAAGGACAGACAGGGCAAAGTTATCGGCTGTCTGGAAATATTCACAGACCAAACTCAAATCAGGACTGCAATAGCAGATGCAAGAACCAAGGTCGACTATCTTAATAGTATTCCAACACCAATCATGGCAATGGATACGGACCTTAATGTCAAGTTCATTAATCCTGCCGGAGCTGCTGCACTTAAAAGCACTACCGAGGCATGTACTGGCAAGAAATGTTACGATCTTTTCAAGACTCCGCACTGTAATACAGAGAACTGTCAGGTTGCAAAAAGCATTAAGACCGGCGAGGTTTGTACGAGTGATACTGTTGCAAGACTTCCTTCGGGAGATTTGCCAATACGCTACACCGCCACAGTACTTAAAGATGCAGATGGCAACGTAGTGGGTGCGCTTGAGTATGTGTTTGACCTTACTACTGAGGTAGGTGTTACCGAAGAAGTCCTAAACCTTGCAGAAGCAGCTGTTAAAGGAAAACTGGATGTAAGGGCTGATGCAGATAAGTTCACGGGCAATAACCATGAGATCATGATAGCTGTCAATAACACCCTTGATTCAGTAATATCTCCACTCAATGTTGCTGCTGAATACGTGGATCACATTTCCAAAGGTGATATTCCTGATAAGATCACGGAGGAATATTATGGTGACTTCAATGATATCAAGAATAATCTTAATGGTTGCATCGATGCTATTAATGCTTTAGTTGAAGATGCCAATAATTTGGCCCAGGCAGGAATCAACGGTCAGCTAAGCACACGTGCCGATGCATCCAGACATCATGGTGATTTCCGTAAAATCGTAGAGGGCGTTAATGGATGTCTAGATGCTGTCATTCATCCGTTCAACGAAGCTACAAAAGTCATAAATGCCTATGCATACGGCGACCTTAATGCAAGATTTACAATAGATGTCCGTGGAGATTTCAAAGAACTTGGTGATACTCTCAATGGATTCGGTAATTCTTTGCAAAGCCTCATATCCGATCTAAGTGCTGTACTTACAGCAATTTCTGAAAATGATCTTTCTCATCCTGTAGGCATTGATGGCGTTGGTGATTTCAAGGCGCTGACAGATGGAATAGAGGATACCAGAAAATCATTGAATCGTGTGATTTCAATGGTACATAATAATTCAAGGGATGTAGCATCAACTGCCGAGGAAATGTCTGCCTCTGTTGAAGAAGTGAGCTCTTCCTCCTATCAGATAGCAGATACTGTATCTGAAATATCAAGAGGAGCACAGAACCAGGCCTCAAAGACAGAAGAAGTCTCACGTGCAATGGTGGACATGACTCTTACGGTGCAGGAAGTTGCAACGAATTCACAGAAGGCAGCACAAAATGCAAGGTAGTCCAATGATCTGATAAATAATCTTGGTACAATTGCCACTGATCTTCTTGATAAGATGGATTCAATAAAGAAAGCATCTGCCGAGTCTTCCGGTGTTATTATGGAACTTGATGGTAAGTCAAAGCAGATCGGTGAGATCGTCAATCTTATCACAAACATTGCAGACCAAACTAACCTTCTTGCGCTAAATGCAGCCATTGAAGCGGCGCGTGCAGGTGAGCATGGTCGTGGATTTGCTGTTGTTGCAGATGAAGTGAGGAAACTTGCTGAGGAGTCAGGTAATGCTGCTAAACAGATATCAACACTTATAGGTGACATTCAGGCAGGTACTCACAATGCGGTTACATCTATGCAGCAGGGTTCTGTAGAAGTGGAAACCGGGGCAGATGCTCTTAATGAGGCAGCTTCTGTCATAGGGCAGGTAGTAAATGCCGGTAATATGGTAGCAAGTATGGTTCAGGATATTGCCGCTGCTGCACAGGAGCAGTCTGCTTCCATAGAAGAGGTCACTTCTTCAATAGAAGAGGTCAGTGCTATCTCAGAGGAATCTGCCGCAGGAACTGAAGAAGCATCTGCAGCTGTTCAGGAACAAAGTGCAACAATGCAGGAACTTTCACGTTCAGCAGAAGACCTCTCAAGTCTTGCAGGTGACATGAAAGCAGTTGTCGATGAGTTCATACTGGATTCCACTTCAAGATCAGATGGGAAAGTAGCCAGTTCTGCAAGAGGTCCGGAGATTGAAAAGAAAGAGCATGCTTTTGTGTGATTATATCTGGTATAGTAGAATATTATACTATATGGCGTGATATAATATGTGTTCACTGTACTCTTGGGTGAGTAATTGAGAATGATAGCGTAATCATTCTCACCATATCTTTTCATTATTAGTTCGTAACTATTCAGCCTAGCTCACTTCCACCAAGCTGATTTCTTCATCCACGATCAATTCTGCAACTTTGGAACAAATGAATTGCCATAAAATATTGCACTAATTGCATCGATAACAGATTCAGAATTCTTATTAACAGTAGACACGTATCCTCTTATACGGCAGAAATTTTTTGCACCCTGTTCACTGCGGAAAGTACCTGATATCTTCTGCTGTACTTTCGTCATTCTGATATCTCTTTCAGCCTGATTGTTATCAAACGGAACGTTTTGGTCGTACATAAATCGTAAGATATCCTCTTTATGGCCAATAAACCTATCCAGCAAATTCTTTACCGTGGTCTGCTTCTTACGTCCTCGTTTTTTAGACCGCACATTTGATTCCGGATCAGGAGGATTTTCATTCACTCCTAAACAAGTTATGTGATCATAATCCTCACTGAACCTTTGAATTAGCTCAGTATCTAAAAGATCATTATCAACATGATGTTTAATGCATATCAAGAGATCACTCATTATCTTTGGCCACTGTTGATCCCTGTTTTCGGAAGCTCCAGTTAACTCTCGTAATAAATGTGCATTACATAATGAATGTTGACATTCATATTTGTTGTACGGTTTCCAAAAATCATGTGTTGCAACACCAGTGTAACCTGGTAATATGCCCATAGCATCCATTGCTTCTGAGCCCCTTTTGCGATGTGCAAAATAATAGGTCAGTTTGTCTGTACCTGCCACATGAAGCCAATTACGAACTGCATTTATTCTCATTCCTGTTTCATCCAGATTGATGACAGGAGATTCTTTCAGGAGATGTTTCACTGTATTTTCAAAAGCTCCAAGCTTCTCAAAACAACTACGTTCCGTGTTCACCAAAGTAGCAGGACTTATCTTGCATCCCAAAATATCAGAGAACAACTTGGTAACACGCTGATAAGGAAGTAATTGGTAAGTGTGCAAATAAACTGCAAATGACTTAACTCGATGACCGTATTGAGTCGGCTGAGTTACACCATCTGGAAAAAGAGCTTTGTTTACATGAGAACATTTGGGACATGTTTTAATCTCGCAACGATGTTCAATGCAATTGATAGTTATAGGAGGAATGTCAAAGACCTGTCTTCTTTCATAGTTAGAGGGAACAGAAGCTAACGATCTCCCACAATTGACGCATTGATTAACAGGATGAACAATAACTTCATCCGGATCATCATTTATTCTTAATGTAGTACCAGGATGACCGTTTTGACCACCTACATGCTTATTGGTCTTTTTTCTTTGACTTTTAACGGTTGGTTTATTCCGTGCATAAGAATCAGTAGAAGGTGGTTTGCTACTGTTGCGACTATTCTTTTCAAGCATTTCTTCCAAATGCCTGACACGCTCTTCAAGTTGTGCAATTTGGAGAGATTGATGTTCAATTATCCCAAGTAATCGAGTTACAAGTTCTACTACTGCTTCTGGACCAGCTTCATAAACTGCAAGTATTTCTTCGCGGTCTATACAAATCCCCTCAGATTGATAGACGTTTTTTATGATATTTTACTGAATATTTTTTAACACATAGAATGAAGCCATAGTATATTGTTTTTTGCATCATTAAAACAGTCAGGCTGAATAGTTACATTAGTTCTTTATTACCCAATCTTATTTTATATTTGTACATATATATTTTGTGTAGGTATACTTTTATAATATCGTGTTTATCTTTAAATAAGCCTAATTATAATTATATAGAATTGTATGTTCGAATGCAAATTTATAGGTCTAAATGTGCAAAAGTTAAACTTACGCCGAGCATCAATTTTGATACGGCAGGGTGAAAACATGCTAGGGAAAAATAACAAACTATACAATGAGATAATTGATGTTCTGACTTCCATTGATAATGGCAATTCAGATTCAAGGTTGAGTCCTCAGACCAATGGATTAGAGGGTGAGATGTCAGAAGCATTGAATGCGTTTCTGGACAAAGCTACAGGGTGGAAGAATGAGGTAGAGCAACAGGAAAAACTCTCGGAACAGATTACTTTGCTTGTAAACTCTACTGTTGAAGGACATCTTGATGTTCGTGCAGATCCTGAGAACTTTGAAGGTGACTTTAAAGAACTTGTTACAGGTATCAACTCAATGATAGATGCCATTGTTATTCCTTTCATGGCAGCTTCCAAATATGTAACCCGCCTTTCAAATGGCGATATCCCGCCAAAGATAACAAAGGAGTTCAAGGGTAGCTTCAACGATCTTAAAAACAATCTCAATATTTGTGTTGATGCTATCAATGCCTTGATTGTCGATTCAGAGATGCTCGCAACAGCAGGTTCTCAGGGCAAGGTAGATGTCCGTGCTGATGCTTCCCGCCATGGTGGAGAGTTCAGGACCATTATCGAGAATCTCAATAATACACTTGATTCCATCGCCAAGCCTCTTAACGAGAGCACTGATGTTCTGCTTAAACTGGCTGTCAACGACTTTGAGACAAGTGTTGAAGGTCAGTACGATGGGACATTCAAAGATAATGCCTATGCTGTAAATGAAGTTTGCAAGAGGCTTCAGAATATTCAGCGTACCTTTGAATACATGACCAAAGGAGATTTCAGCGATCTTGAAAAATACAGAGCAGTAGGCAAGCGTTCTGAGAATGATAAACTTCTTCCATATACCATTGGAATGATGGAAAATGTAAAGGGTATGGCAGATGAATTTATCAGTCTAGGTCATGCTGCTGAAACCGGAAAGCTTGACTACAGGGCAGATGCATCACATTTCCAGGGGTTGTTCAACGAAGCTATCACGACTGTCAACGATGCTTTTGATGCTGTTATCAACCCATTGAACATGACTGCTGAATATGTTGAGCAGATATCTAGGGGAGAAGTACCTGAGAGAATAACTGCTGAATATAAGGGTGATTTTAATCATATCAAGAACAACATCAACGACTGTATTGCTGGTCTTGCCGGTCTTGTAGAGAGCAATGAGGTTTTGCAATTGATAGAAAATAATGACCATACAAGAACTGTTGAAGGTAATTATCAGGGGATATTCGCTGAAGTGGCATCAGCCACCAATGGTATTCGTGACAGGATCCTGACTGTTATGGGCGTGAACAAGAAAATCGCTGTAGGTGATCTGAGTGATCTTGCTGGACTCAAGAAAGTAGGTAAGCGATCAGACAACGATGAACTTATCCCATGTTATATCTCAATGATGAGCAACATAGAAGGAATTGTGGATGAGTTCATTAAACTTGGCAATGCTGCAGAGGCTGGAAACCTTGACTACAGGGCTGATGGGTCCATCTACGAAGGACGCTTTAATGATGCTATCAACACTGTCAACCAGGCTGTAGATGCACTTGTGACCCCTCTGAATGAGGCAATGCGCATAGTCAATGATTATTCCGAAGGTGAACTAGATGCGAGGTTCAGTTTCACAAGTAAAGGTGACTTTAAGGTATTTTCTGATTCACTTGATAATTTTGGAGAAAACCTGCAGGCAATTATTGCAGATTCTTCCGATGTTCTTGAAGCCATATCTAATAATGATCTTAGCAGAGCTGTTCAAATTCAGGGTGTTGGCGAGTTCAAAGTCCTGACTGATGGTGTCGAAAACACCAGAATGTCATTAAATGAAGTAGTTTCCATGGTTCACGACAGCTCAAGGAACGTTGCATCGACAGCGGAAGAAATGTCTGCATCCGTTGAGCAGATGTCATCTTCATCTTACCAGGTAGCTGATACAGTATCTGAGATTTCAAGAGGTGCTCAGAGCCAGGCCTCAAAGACAGAAGAAGTGTCACGTGCAATGGTGGACATGACCATGACTGTGCAGGAAGTTGCTACAAACTCACAGAAGGCAGCAGAAAATGCAAAGGATTCAAACGAACTGATAAACAACCTCGGTTCTGTAACCAATGATCTTCTTGCCAAGATGGAATCCATAAAGAGTGCATCTGCAGAGTCTTCAAGTGTTATAATGGAACTTGATGGCAAGTCCAAGCAGATAGGTGAAATTGTAAATCTTATCACTAATGTTGCAGACCAGACCAACCTTCTTGCACTCAACGCAGCAATTGAAGCAGCACGTGCAGGTGAGCATGGCCGTGGATTTGCTGTTGTGGCAGATGAGGTTAGAAAACTTGCTGAGGATTCAGGTAATGCCGCAAAACAGATTGCAACACTGATCACAGAAATTCAGGTTGGTACTCAAAATGCAGTTACATCCATGAATCAGGGATCTGTAGAGGTTGAAACCGGAGCAACTGCTCTTAACGAAGTGGCAGTAGTCATTAAAGATGTAGTAGAGGCAGGTAACCAGATAGCAAATATGGTTCAGGATATTGCAGCTGCTGCACAGGAACAATCTGCTTCCATAGAAGAAGTAACTTCTTCAATAGAAGAGGTCAGTGCAATTTCCGAGGAATCGGCTGCCGGAACTGAGGAAGCATCTGCTGCTGTTCAGGAACAAAGTGCCACAATGCAGGAACTTTCACATTCAGCAGAGGATCTCTCAAGTCTTGCAGGTGAAATGAAAGTGGTCGTCGATAAATTTGTACTGGATTCCACGTCCACGTCAGGTGGACAGACTGATAATTCAGAAAAAACCGAATCAATTGAAAAAATGGAACATGCTCTTGTTTAATGGAATGTGATATAATATGGCAGATGATTTAATATCTGGAACAGGTTCCACCGATGAACTGTTACAAATGGTAGTTTTCCAGCTAGGTGGTGAGGAATTTGGAGTCGAGATCATGAAGGTCCAGGAAATTATAAGGATGCCTGAGATCACACAGATACCACAATCTCCAGAATATGTAGAGGGTGTTATCAATCTTCGTGGCAAGATCATTGTGGTTATAAATCTTGATAAGCGCTTCAATCTTAGTTCCAAGGATGTAGATGAGCATTCACGTATAATTGTCGTTGAGATCGGTGACAATGTCGTGGGTATGATAGTTGATTCTGTGAATGAAGTATTGAGGATAAATGCTTCAAGCATCGACCCCGCTCCTGAACTTGTCACGTCGAGTGTAAGCAAGCAATATATCACGGGCGTAGGTAAATTGGATGATCGCCTTCTGATACTTCTTGACCTTGCTAAGGTATTGAACAAAAAAGAAGTTGAAAATATCGCAAGTCTTGCCTGATATTCAGGCAACCGATATTTTCTTTTTATTATCTATTTCTTACTTGTTCTATTATTAGTTTCATTTTGTGAAAGAAATTGTAAATATATTTTTTTATGTCTGTGTGGCAAAAGGAGAGGATAATTATAGCTTTCACTTATTTTTTCAGGGATATGCAAACACTGGAAATGATCAGGGACTATGTAATTCCTGAACTTCGAAGCAGACACTATATTCACATATGGGATGCTGGTTGTGCTATGGGTCCTGAACCTTACTCACTGGCAATTACATTGAGAGAGAATATGGGTATGACCTTCCGGAATGTCAAGATACATGCAACTGATATAGATAATAGTAACCTGTTTGGGGACATAATCAAAAAAGGCATATATCCCCGGGAAATGGTTCAGAGGATACCAGAGCCTATATTGAACAAATATTTCTCACCGACAGATGAGCCTGGCAACTTCCAGATTTCCAAAGAAATAAGGAAATGCGTCGAGTTCACAAAAAATGATCTTTTGGATCTGAAACCTGTCAGGACAGGTTTTAACCTCATTCTCTGCAAGAATGTCCTTTTGCATTTTAAGGACGAAAAAAAGATAGAAGTCCTCAGGATGTTCTATGATTCTTTGGATGGGGGTTATTTTGCAACTGAACAAACTCAGAAAGTTCCTCCACAAATGCAGAAATTCTTTGAGCCGGTTGTTGCAAACGCACAGCTATATCGAAAAGTTGGTTGATCACAGTAACTGGATGGATATCTTTACCATGCCACATGAGCTATCATTTGATCTTCTCCTGCCGATGAAAGGTTCTGATTACAGATGGCTGAATATCGATCTTAATGACCAAAGGGTTGGAAAGGCCCGGAGCAGAGTAGATGATGATGTTTTGACCATTTATTCTATAATTATTTTTCCAGAATTCGAAGGAAATAACTATGGCAGTAAAACGATAGAAATGTTCAAAGAACACTTCAATACTATCATTGCGGACAGAGTAAGACCAAAAGCTGTCGGCTTCTGGGAAAAGATGGGTTTTTCACGCACTGGTGAAGGGTCTTATATATTCCATAAAAATGACCCTGTTCTTTAATAGAAAACTTTTAACTTAAGACATAGTATTTCTTTTATGGAAATTGAAGCGAAGTTCCTTGTTTCAGAGCGTGATGTCTTTGATAAACTCATGAGTATAAGATCAATAGCTGGGTTTAGTGTTTCAGATCCTGTGCCTAAAGAATTCAGGGATACTTATCTTGATACTCTGGACATGGCAATATATGCTTCAGGTTTCTCATTCAGGTGCAGAGAAAAAAAAGACAAGGTAGTCTATACTCTCAAATCGCTGAAAAGTGCCAGTTCTCTTATTCATATCAGGGAAGAAACAGAATTCACTCTTTCAAAGAAACTTCCTGTTAAAGAGTGGGATGAATGTGCCCTTAAAAACCGGATATTGAATATAATAGGTTCAGGTGCTCTATTTCCATTATTTACTGTGGAACACAAAAGGACGGACTTTCAGGCCTACGACAAAGAAAGACACATTTTGGAATTGAGTTTTGATGATGTAATTGTCGCTTGCGATGAAAATAGAAATAGCTATCTTGAGCTTGAGGTCGAGCTCGTGGGTGATGGGAATGAAGCTGAACTTCATCAGGTAGCTTCGTTCTTCAGGGATGATGTGGGTCTGCTTGTTGGAACTAGTTCCAAATTTGACAATGGTTTTGCACTGTTCATGGAAAATATTCGAAATGATGCTCAAATAATAGATTATGGGATCATTCCCAAAGACAAGCAAATAGTGTATTCTCCTCTCAGGGATATGTTCGAGGAATACAATATTGAACAGGACCATGCTCGAAAGGTTGCAGAAAATTCCCTGAAACTGTTTGATGCTCTCAAACCAATTCACAATCTGAATGATAATCTGCGCCAAACATTAAGGTTTGCAGCTCTTGTACATGACATAGGTGTCATGACCGATATGAAAACCCATCACAAAGTAGGAAGGGACATCCTTCTCACTTCCTGTCCGGAGGAACTTCCATATCCTCTTTGCCTGTTCCTGCCATGGACAACGTTCCTTCACAAGAAAAAAATAGACAAAAACAAGCTGCTGAAATTGTCTGCTAAAAAGAAGTTTTCCCGATTAACTGCTGAGATGCAGGACGATATTCTTAAAATGGCAGCTATCCTGAGGATTGCAGATGCTCTGGATCTTAGCAGAATGAATAGTATGATAACTGGTGTTGATCTTCAAAAAGAAGACATAATAATTAAGGTGCAGGGTTCAGGAGCCGAATTGGATGTAGACAGAGCAGATACAAAAGCAGATATGTGGCGTTTGCTATTTGAAAGAGATATTTATTTCAGGGAAGACTATTGAATTCCTCTCTGAATGAACTATTTTTCTATATTCCTATGAATATTATGACTATGCACAATCTCAAAAAAGAGTTGTCAACAGAACAACACGCAGAACTACTCAGAGCGCTGAAAACCCGTTTTGAGAAGAACATGAACCGCCATAAAGGTCTTCAGTGGGCTAAAGTACAAGCAAAGCTGGAAGCTAATACTGAAAAACTGTGGTCACTCAATGAAATGGAAAGAACCGGCGGTGAACCGGATGTTGTTGGTCATGATAAAAAGACGGGTGAATATATTTTTTATGATTGTTCAGCGGAAAGCCCAAAAGGCCGCAGAAATGTTTGTTACGATCGTGAAGCGCTGGAGTCAAGGAAAGAACATAAACCAGAAAATAACGCTATCGATATGGCAGCTGCCATG